>JAFZUN010000104.1 GCA_017618315.1 Spirochaetales bacterium | reverse complement strand
ATTGTACCTGCGACGAACTTCTTGCCGTTGGCATCTGTAACATCCTCAGCAAGCTGGACGAACTCAGGATGGGTGTACATGTTTCTGAGGTTGGTTGTAGCAAGGTCAGCACCGCGGCTTGTTGCGTTCTGAGTTGCCTTGTCCCAAGCGAAACAGAGAGCCTTTCTGAAGTTCTTGTTCATCATGGCTGTCTCGGTGTCGATCTTCTGCTCCTCTGTCTTTGTTGATGCACATGCACCTGAAGCAAGAGCGAATGTTCCTCTGTTGAGGTTCAGACCCTTGAAGTATGATGTTGAAGTGGTATCTGAGATGTAGTTGTACTTCTCGAAGTTTCCGTCGGCCTTTGCCCAGTCGAGTGTTCCGGAAGCTGCTGTGAGGCTGCAACCTGCGTAGACGCCATCGCAGACATCCTTGTAGAACTGAGCCATGTTCTCGCCGTTGTCGTAGATCCATGTGATTGAATCGAGCTTGACTGAAGCGGGATCGTAGTAGTTCGGGTTTCTGACAACCTTGATGATTGAGGCGTCGTTGAGCTGCTGGAGAAGGAATGCGCCGTTGTAGACCTGTGAGGAGACGTCTGTTGACTTTCCGTAGGTGTACTTGTTGGTGTCTGCCTGAGCTGCTGCATACTCCTCAATTCCGAAGACTCCGCCGTGTGCGAGGTAGAAGCTCTCGCAGATCGGTGCGAAGCAGCTGTAGGTGAGCATTGTCATGAAGTAGCTTGTCGGTGCGCAAAGAGTGACCTGCAGTGTGTAATCGTCAACAGCCTTGTATCCGACTGCATCCCACTTTCCGCCGCCATAGAGGTACTCTGAGACGCCTTCGATGACGCCTTCAACGAGCCACTCAAGACCGGCCTGGGCGTCGAGCATGTGGTGGAAACCAGCCTCAAAGTCCTTTGCCTTGACCTCAGCGTAGACAGTACCCTCTGATGTTGACCATGATGCACCCTTTCTGATGTTGAAGGTGTAGACAAGGCCGTCATCGGAGACTGACCATGACTCTGCACATGCAGGAATCATCTGTCCGAGGTTGTTGTACTGTACCAGGTTGTCGGTGCAGTTGACCAGGATCTCTGTATCGCTCTGGCTTGATGTGTTGAGTGTATCAAGTGTGACAGGAGCTGTTGAGAAGGTCAGCTTGTAATCCTTGTTGATGCTGTGGCCCTTGGAAACAAGCCATGCCTCAGGATCATAAGTTGCCTCACCCTTGACTGCCTTTGCCCAGATGCTGAGAAGCTCATCTCTCTCAGCCGGTGTAAGGAATGTGTCGCCGGAGATGACAAGACCCTTGAATCTGTCGTCGTCGTTACCCCACTGGACATAAGGAACTGTCCTCGGAGCAATTCTTGAGATTGTGTAAGCTCCGCCCTGTGTGGTGTTCGGAACCATGACTGCTGCATCGAGCAGGTAAGCCTCTGCCTGAGCGTAAATCACGAATCTCTCTGAATCGGTTGCTGCAGCTTTTGCCTTGTCAAGGAGAGCCTCATACTCACCGAGAACAGAAGCATAGATAGCCTCATCATCGCCACGGACATATGTGCTGGGCTTTGCGGCTGCTGCAGGTGTTGCCTGCTGCTGCTTTCCAGCCTCTGCTGCGCCCTGAGCGAAGACAGAAACAAGAGCAACTGCAAGAATCAACATGATAACTGTCAGTTTCTTCATTTTTTCTTCCTCCATTTAGAATAGAAATGCAAAATCAAACGGTCTTTTCTGACCGCGTTTTTCTATAAAATCACAATCTTGTCCATTTATCAAGAACAATTTGTGCGCTATATAAGGAATTATAGTAAAATTTCTGATTTTCAGTCCCCGAATCCGTTCGGATTCATCGTCTGCCATCTCCATGAGTCGACACACATGCGCTCAAGATCATACTCTGAGCGGAAGCCAAGAACCGCATTTGCCTTCTGTGTATCGGCATAGACCGTGGCAAGGTCACCT
>JAFZUN010000103.1 GCA_017618315.1 Spirochaetales bacterium | reverse complement strand
TCAACAGCATACAGAAACTTGATGCGGATGGGCTGAAGTCTCTCTGTCTTTCTCACAGGAACACCGTCCAGATACAAGATTGAGACAGAGCCTTCCTCATCAAGCGCATAACCGTACTCCGGAATTCCTCCCAGGGCCTCCAGCTTCTGACCAAGCATATTGGAAGAGTAAACCTGGGCAAACAATGAGCCCAGAGTTAGCATTGACATGAGCAGGACAAGTGTCTTCTTCATTCCCCAAGTCCGGCAAGAGATGTCAGGAACTCATCCTTGTCAAATTCATGGATGTCCTCATAGTGCTCTCCAGTTCCCACGAATGCAACCGGAATACCAATCTGAACAAGCGCTCCGGCCTTTGCGGCGGAGTCATACTTGGTCAGGATAAGGGCATCGATTCCCACAGCCTCATTGAATATCTGAGCCTGGCTGATTGAGTTCTGGCCTGTTGTGGCGTCAATGACAAGAATCTTTTTGTAGTTCTCCGGCTTGACCCTGTTTCGGATGACCTTGTCAATCTTCTGGAGCTCGCGCACCAGGTTCTCCTTGTTGTGCATTCTTCCTGCGGTGTCACAGAGAATCAGATTGTCCCCACGGGCCTGTGCGCTGGAGATGGCATCATAGATGACTGCACCAGGGTCGCTCCCGTTCTCCTGCCTGACAATCCTTGTACCTGTTCTCTGAGCATGGAGCTCAAGCTGGTCAATGGCCGCAGCCCTGAAGGTGTCACCGGCAGCCATCACGACCTTATATCCTTTTTCCTTATAATAACAGGCAAGCTTGGCGATTGATGTGGTCTTACCCACTCCGTTGACTCCAAGCACAAGATATACGTTAAGCTCATCCTTGTCAGGAATCAGCTCAGCCTTGCTGATCTTGTCATTGAGAAGCTCCCTGACAATGGCAAGGAACTCCTCCTCGGTCTTAGGCTTACGCTCATTGACCTCATCACTTATCATCATAGCGTTTTTGGCACCGAAATCACCTTCAATGAGCAGATCCTCGAGATTATCGAAGAATGACTGGTCAAGAGTCTTCTTGAATCCGCTGAAAAGTGCCTTGAGCTTAGCTCCTAAACTGAATTTGAAAGCCATTTACGCCCCCTATGGTGCAATATATTCTGTCTGTCTGTAATAGTCCACAAGACTGCCCACCAGGTCAATAAATGACACTGTCAGCATGCCTGTGGCTATTCCGTCCAAGGCCCCCAGGACCTTGTTGTTTCCGTCATTAAATGTGCTCAGGGCAATCTTGGCCCCGAATATGAGCAGGCTTCTTGCAAAGCCGGCATAAAACTCATCCTTCTCCTCTTTGAGAAGAGTCTCGTCCGACATCCACATGGGCTTGAGCGATACACTTACCTTACGTGTGTCGGAGAGGATTCCAATTGTCTTCCCATCATACCCTTCAGCAGTCAGTCTCAGAGATGAAGGGATAACGTAATTGTCAAGCGTGAGAGGTGTATGTCCAATCTTTTGTCCGTTCAGCGTAACCTGAGCCACAGGGTCACTTGTTATCTCCAGGCCTGAATACCTGATGTCATTCATGGTTGCATCCAGTGATGACACGACATCCGCAGCCAGGTCTGTGGCAAACACCCTTGCCTGCTTTCCCTGAGCGGAAAGCCCTATCACATGTCTTCCTGAGGTTGTCATCACATAGCCGTCAAGACTTCCGGCGACTTTACCGTCAATCTCAACAACTGTTCCTGCGGCAAGACCTTCAAGCCTGACAAGAGCCGGCTTCTCATCAAGAAACAGCGGAGCAAGCGCAAGAGCCGAATTGACAGGATATCTGTCGGACTCCTTTGAAATCATCTCATAGATAAGCTCAACGGAATCCGAACCGTTTCTGTAGATGTAGATTGACAGATGCAGAAAACCCTGAAGATAATCCGATACCGGCATGACAACCAGATCCGCATCCGTGACATCACAGATATATGACATCAGAACCGGATCAGAAATCATTGCATTCACATCAAAAACCTGCTTTCCAGCATCTATCAGACGAACATCGAGGTCCGTAGCCGGAATCTGTGTCTCAGACACTCCGTCCTCAATAAGACGTGATGCCGAGGATATCTTATCCTGATTCTCTGACGCATAAGCCGATACCAGCGACTCGCCGAGCTTTTTGAGCTCCTGTCGTGACTGCCGCTCCTGCTTTCCGGCCCAGAACTCCGGGTCAGGTGTCCTGGACGGGAAAAATACGCTGATATAGGATTCAATCTCATTGCTCTGGGGATAGACAAGCACATTGAAGCCGGCATCTGCAGCAACTGCTGCAAATGTGACTAGTACTGTGAAAATGAGAGCAATGAGAATGCGCTTCAATTACTGCTCCTGACTCCACCTGAGGAATGACTCGATGAAGTTATCGATATCACCGTCCATAACAGCCTGGATGTTTCCGGTCTGCTCACCGGTTCTGGCATCCTTGACCATTGTGTAAGGCTGGAAGACATAGCTTCGGATCTGGGAACCCCATGCGATATCCTTCTTCTCAATGGCCTCTGCAGCATGCTCCTCCTCGAGCTTCTGGCTGTAATACTCATACAGGCGGCTTCGGAGCATCTTGAATGCCTTGTCCTTGTTCATGATCTGTGAGCGCTCGTTCTGGCACTGAACCACGATGCCTGTCGGGTAATGGGTGATTCTGACAGCCGAATCAGTCTTGTTGACGTGCTGTCCGCCAGCTCCACCGGCCCTGTAGGTATCGATCCTTATGTCTTCGGGCTTGATCTCGATGTCAATGTTGTCATCGACCACAGGTGATGTGTAGACGGATGAGAATGAGGTGTGCCTTCTTGCGTTGGAGTCAAACGGTGAGATCCTGACAAGACGGTGAACTCCGGCCTCTCCCTTGAGATATCCGAATGCATAAGGTCCTGTGACCTGGATGGTGACGCTCTTGTAGCCGCCCTCATCCTCCAGTGTGTCCAGGATCTCCGTCTTGAACTTATGGCGCTCACACCATCTGAGATACATCCTCATCAGCATTGATGTCCAGTCACAGGCCTCTGTTCCGCCTGCACCGGCATGGATGGTCAAGAACAGGTCCCCCTTGTCGTACTTGCCGTTGAGCAGCGTCTTGAGCTTAAGCGGTCTGTACTCCTCCTGCAGCTGCAGGATCTTCTCGTCGACCTCTTTTGCATACTCTTCGTTGCCGTCATCCTCTTCCTAATACAGCTCGAT
>JAFZUN010000102.1 GCA_017618315.1 Spirochaetales bacterium | reverse complement strand
TAATCCGAGAACAGTATCGCCGTGACATCTCCGGTCTCTCCTATCTCACTGAAGAGCTTCTCCTCTGAGGCAGGATCCTCCATGTCACATGCATTGATGACAGTCCTCTCTCCGACAGTAAATCTTTCTCTGAAAAAGAGATCATCACTAGCAGCCTCAAAGGCAGACGCAAACTCAGACTTCTTCAGGCCAAGATCACAGAGCACCCTTGCGGCTAGTGAGATCGACTTCTCCTGAAGGTTCTTGCCGCTTGCCACCAGCATGGCTTCCCTATCGCCAAGGAAATGGATGTCACTTGTGTAGAACTTCCTGCCACGTGGCACCACAAAGCGCTCGGCGCCACCGTCAGATGCCGAGGTTATGACATATACGGAAGGCCTCATGAAGATCCTGTAAAGGAGCCTCTGCATACGTCCTGAGGAGGCACATTCCTCAATAGATGCACCGCTCCCCTCAAGGGCTGCAGACAGAAGCCTGGCCACTGAATAGCGGCCAGACCTTCCGATCACGAGGATCTTCTGATGTGAGAGTCTGTCTTCAGGCGGCAACTGAGTTCAGAAGCAGCAGGCTGAAGACCAGTGTGAACAGTGCAACAGTCTCAATGACACCGATGACAATGAGGTAGTTGGCAGTTCCCTTTCCGGTCTCTGCAAGTGAGTCACAGGCTGCCGCAGAGCACTTGCCCTGGAAGAATGCCGAAAGACCGATTGCAAGTCCGCCGAAAGCACCAATGAACATGCACATGAGCTTGTCAGCACCGCCAGAAAGTGCGCTGCTGATGAAGTTCATCAACAGGAATCCGTAGATTGTCTGTGTCAGAGGAGCTCCGGTGAAAGCAACCAGCATGAACGGTGCAGGCTTTCCGTTGCCGTAGCACTTCTTCCATGAGCCGACAGCCGAGACGGCTGCAACGCCGATTCCGGAGGCGCTTCCCATAGCTGAGAGACAAATAGCCAAAACCAATCCGATAAATCCGATATTCATATCAATCTCCTATTTAAACATTCTTCTTGAAAGGTTCGTATGGGATTCCCGCCCACTCCATACCGAGCTGGCCCGAGAACTCCAGAAGGTTCAATCGCACACCGTGGACAACAACACTGAGCAATCCCATTATCAGGTTCAGTCCGTGACCGATGACCAGGACAAGGATGCCCGCAGGCAACGCGAATCCCTTGAGCATCGGGGACGCCATTCCGTTGAAGCTCTGCGATATGGCAAGGCTGGCCATGCCTACCGCAAATAACCTTATATAACTCATGACGTTACCGAAGCAGCTGATGGTGTCCAGGAAGGTGGTGAAAGCCCCTCCGAGACCTGCTTTCAGGCCTGCGGCAAAGCTCTTGCCCTTCTCCTGGCCGCCAAAGAGCAGCACCAGCACGAAACCGACAGCAACAATTCCGAAAACAAGGCTGACATTGATGCTCTCACCTATGACCAGCATCAGAGCAAGCTCATAAATGCTGAGAATCATGGCAAGCCATGCGAAATCAGCCACAAACGCAAGGCATCGCTCCTTCCACTTGCGCACCACATTCATCAGGCAGGCAAGTGAGAGCTGCACCGCACCGATGCTGAAGCAGAACTTCATCACGGTATTCTGAGCTGTTTTGGAGCTGACTCCGAACAACTCCGGGTAGTTGGAGATGGACGGGATGACAAGCTTTTTGAGGAACGGGATCTTCAGTGCACCCTGTGCGCCGAACCATGTTCCTGTCAACGCTCCCCAGATCACCGTGGCAATGCTCATCACATATAGTAAAAGGACAATGTTGTTGACCTTCTTCAGCTTGACGTTCAGCAGGACAGCCACGGCAAGGAAGATCATGCCGTAAGCCGCATCGCCGATTATCATTGCGAAGAACAGGGCAAAGAACATCATGAACCATGTGCTGATGTCATACTCCCTGTATCCCGGCACTGTTCCCAGCATGTCGAACACAGGCTTCATCATCCTGGTGACCTTGTTGTATGTGACCTTTGTCGGAACCGGATCATCATCTGAAGGATCATCCACGGCATAAGCCCAGCATCCTGCCTTGGCTGCATCCTTGAAGGTGCCCATATCTGCCTCAGGGATGAAGCCCTGAATCAGAGTCAGGCCCTCCTCCTCGGAGGCTCCTTCCTTGACACTGTTATACATGATGCTGTCCGTAACCTTAAGTATCTGCCTGTCGTAGCTGGAGATATACTTCACACTTGATGCAAAGTCAGCATCAATCTCTGCAATGCGCATTGTGGCCTTGTCAAGCTCATGCCGCAGCTGGCTCACGCCCTTCTCCGGCAGGTTGAACCTGCTTGAGGCGAACTCCTGGCCAAGAGGCTCTCCAAGAACAGCAATGGTGCACTTCTTCTTCTCAATCTCCTTGAGCTTGAAGTACCTGGCGTCATCAGGAAGGGTCTGCATCAGCTTGGCGTCAATGAGATAGAAGCTCAGCTCAAAACCTGCATCCTTCAGCTTGTTGACCTCCGACGGATCAAAATCACCCCATTTGGCGATGTTGTCCATGGCTACCTTCAGCTTTGTGAGGCTATCCGATAAAGAGCTTCTCTCATCGATCTTGGACAAGAGGCTCTTGTGCAGGGTGGTGAAAAATGCGCCGTCAAGCATGACAGGCTTGCTGTCCTCAGCCACATCTGCAGAAACCTTGCCCTTATTCTTCTTGGCAGCTGCCTTCTGGGCTTTCTGGGCCTCCTGAAGGACAGTTCTCACACGGTTAAGGTCATTCAGCTCGGCAGAGAGCGCGCTATCCGGGGCGGCCATCTCAGAGACATGGACAAGACCCAGGTCCCTGACACCGTCCAGAAGGGAGGCTTTTCTCTCAGAGGGGGCTACAATGACAATCTTCTTCATTTTCTGGATCATCACTCACCTCCCTTTGCCGCGAGCTTTCTCTTGGCAATCTTGCCGCGCACGACAGCGGCAGTGTCCTGATCACCTATATAGATACCGATACGGCGGATATTCTCCTTTGTCTCCGGTATCTTTACTTTCTCAAACAGATTGACACGCTGACTTGTTGTCCTGAGCTCTTTGCCCAGAAGCTCTATCTGTATCTCCAACGTCTTCATCAGGGCGGTTATCCTCGAGGACTCCTTCAAGAGCTCCACCGCCTTGTCAACCCAGAGCGGATAATCCTCCACCCTGTAGCTTACATCCATGAAAGTGAGGTCCTCAAAGACCGGAATTGTCACTCCGGCTATATTGCCCTCCTTACGGATGATCTTGTCGGCCTTCACCAGCTTGTCCAGCTGACGATCCTCACTGAAGGTGCTGTTCTCGCCGAACACGGAGATCCAGTCCTGGACTCCGCTGACCAGCGCCTCCTGCTGCGCCTTGTATTCGGCGTGCTTGGACTCGATCTGACGTATGACCATCTGGAGCTGCTGCTTCTTGAGCAAAAGCGTAGGCAGGTAGCGCTGAAACTGTTTCAGCGAGTCTTTCTGCTTCTTCTGTTCATTCTTTGTCAGCTTAACAGCCACTTAGCCCTCCAACTTCCTCGGCCATCTCTGGGCGATGAGCTCACTTCTCAGACCTGTCTCATTAGGCTCAAAGCACTCTGCCAGAATCTCCCAGCCCTTGTCCAGGGCCTCTTCCAGAGGGATGTTCACGCTCAGATCCATCAGACGGGACTCAAAGAGCTGACCGTATTTGAGGAGCTTTTCATCCCACTCTGTCATCATGAATCCCATGGACTTCTTCTCAAGTGACTCCTTATAAGAGGCATAAAGCTTGATCAGGCCGTCCATCAGGGCCCTGTGGTCGTTACGTGTGTCCTTGTTGACGTTCTGCTTCAGACGGCTCAGGCTTCCGAACGGCTCGATATGGCCGTTCTTCAGGTAGTACTGGCCCTCTGTGATGTAACCTGTGTTATCCGGAACCGGATGTGTGACATCGTCACCGGGCATTGTGGTGACCGCAAGGATGGTCAGAGAACCTGCCCCCTCGAAGTCAACAGCCTTCTCATATCGGCTTGCCAGTGAACTGTAAAGGTCTCCGGGGTATCCTCTGTTGGAAGGAACCTGCTCCATTGTGATGGCGGTCTCCTTAAGGGCATCGGCGAAGTTCGTCATGTCCGTCAGAAGTACCAGAACCTTCTTTCCCTCAAGGGCAAAGCGTTCGCCGACTGCAAGGGACATGTCCGGAATCATGGTGCACTCGACTGTGGGGTCGCTTGCGGTATGAATGAACATGATTGTCCTGCTCATGGCTCCGCTCTGCTCCAGGGTGTCCCTGAAGAACAGATAGTCATCATATTTGAGACCCATACCGCCAAGGATGATCAGGTCAACCTCGGCCTGCATGGCAATGCGTGCAAGAAGCTCGTTGTATGGCTCTCCTGAGACGGAGAAGATCGGAAGCTTCTGGCTCTCGACCAGTGTGTTGAACACATCTATCATTGGGATACCGGTGCGGATCAGGTTCTTCGGAACGATTCTCTTTGCCGGGTTGACAGAAGGTCCTCCGATCTCGACCATGTTCTCATCAAGTTCAGGACCGTTGTCCCTGGGCTTTCCGGATCCATCAAAGACCCTTCCAAGCAGGTTGTCAGAATAGCTGACACGCATCGGGACTCCTAAGAAGCGTACAGGATCGTTTGTCCTGACACCCTGGGCTCCGGCAAAAACCTGAAGGCTGACAAGATCACCGTCAAGCTTGATGACGTTGGCGAAGCTCTTGCCCACCATGGCCAGGTCGTTGTACTTGACTCCCTCGGCACGGACGGTGATGACGTTTCCCAC
>JAFZUN010000011.1 GCA_017618315.1 Spirochaetales bacterium | reverse complement strand
CGTGATGGTGCTGAATTTGGTGGTCTCTCCACAGAAACTTGTACAGCATCTGTAGCAGATCATGGCAAGCCTGTCATTCTCAAGCTCAACAGAGATGAACCGTAGAAGCGCAATGGCAGTCCCCACACTTACTGCGGCTGAGAGGATTGCACTGTCATCCTTCAGGACCGGGCCGTCAAGGTCGAAATCAAGCGCAACAGTTTTTATACCCATATCCGCAAGCTGAAGATAAATGCCTTTGATTTAGTTGCCCCATTTGTCTTCCTTGCGGAACTTCATGGAAGACATAGAAAACCTCTTGCGGTCATTTGTGAGGGTATTATGGACATGGATCAGATTGTCGGGGCTTCTTGTGGCAGTGATCCTGAGTTCTCGGTTGTTGGCACAGCAGAGAACACTGCCATGACAGTAATATGAGAACTCTCCGAATACTGTTGTCACCCCGGGAACCACTACTACACTTTTCTCAGCTCCGCTCAAATCCTGAACTCCCCTTTGGTGTAGTGTAAGGTACAGAAGTCAAGATTGCAAATGAAAATAAAAAAAGCCGCAGCCATTAAGCTGCGGACTTAAAACCAATGATGGTTTTCTTACTTGGACTGCATTCCATAGCGCTTGTTGAATCTCTCGACTCTTCCTGTTGAGTCAACAAGCTTCTGGGTGCCAGTAAAGAACGGGTGACAAGCAGAGCAGATTTCAACCTGCAGATTCTTAGCTGTTGTCTTTGTCTTGATGACATTTCCGCATGAGCACTTGATCTCAGTAAGCTCATACTTCGGGTGGATTCCATTCTTCATTGTACGTCCTCCGTTTGCCGTCTGCTGGTGTAGTGCAGCAGACTATAGGATGATAATAAGCCGTCTCCGTTTTAGAACTCAGGAACGATTCCTGTATTCATGGAACGCAAGAACGCTTCATTGTTCTTTGTTTTGCGCATTTTGTCAATGAGGAACTCGGTCATTTCAAGATCCTCAAGCCCGTTTATCGCATTTCTAAGCAGCCAGATACGTGCGGCCTCGTCCTTTCCGAGCAAAAGATCCTCTCTTCTGGTTCCGCTCTTCTTGATGTTGATGGCAGGATACAGTCTCCTGTCAGCCATTCTCCTGTCAAGAACAATCTCACTGTTTCCTGTTCCCTTGAACTCCTCGAAGATGACCTCATCCATCCTGGATCCAGTCTCGATAAGTGCTGATGCGATAATTGTCAAAGATCCGCCGTTCTCTATGTTTCTGGCAGCTCCGAAGAATCTCTTGGGCTTATGGAGCGCATTGGAGTCAACACCTCCGGAAAGGATCTTCCCGCTGGCAGGAACAGTCTGGTTATAGGCCCTTGCAAGACGTGTGATGGAGTCAAGCAGGATCACGACATCCTTTCCGTGCTCGACAAGACGCCTTGCCTTCTCAATGACCATCTCAGCGACTGTGACATGTCTTGTGGCCTGCTCGTCGAATGTTGAGGCAATTACCTCGCCACGGACGTTGCGTCTCATGTCGGTGACTTCCTCAGGTCTTTCATCAACAAGAAGGACCATCAGCTTGATCTCCGGGTGGTTGGTTGTTATG
>JAFZUN010000101.1 GCA_017618315.1 Spirochaetales bacterium | reverse complement strand
GGAGTTTGATTCTACTTCCAAGACATGTGAATGCAAGGATGTGACCGTGGAGGATATATCAGATACAGTTCTTCTCCGACAGGCTTCCGGCTCTGAAAGCATTATTCAAGAGAAGCCTCCCATTGTTGAGTTCGCCAGCAGAGCAAAAAAGGTCAGCGTCACAGGAGACAAGAAGCATTCTGACGTAAATAATGGCTCAAATAATGGTGTAATGTTAAGAAATATTAAGGTTGATTCGGTTATTACGGCATTAAGTGCATATGATAAGTTCGGAACACTCTGTCATCTTCTTTTGGAGAACCTGCTTGATAAAGGCTCATATGACGGCATTGAATGCCACATAAGTGACAAAGAGCCGGAGAACAGGAGAATCCTAGAAGCGGCCAGGGAGCTGGCCTCATCATTTGTTAAAAGTAATCTTTACGAGAATTATGTCAGAGGTCGCAGGACACGGGAGGAGCTGAGGTTCTATACACCGGATGAAGATAATCCTGATGTAGTTGTTGAGGGAGTGATTGACCTTATTGTTTTCGGGGATGACTACAACCTTGTGATTGATTACAAGACTGATCAGGTCATGGATCCCGAGGTGCACCGCAGCCAGGTTCTTACCTATATCAAGGTTGCTGAGGACTTGTTCGGAAAGAAGTGTTACGGTACTTTGTTCTACCTGCGTGATGGAATCAGTCCGGGTTTCTGGGACAGATCCGGGAATCTTATGGAAAGCTTCTGAACACGAACTCTAAATGTAAAAAATGGCACCGGATTGTGTTTCCGGTGCCTACCTTCATGTTTCTCTTAATTCTCAGATTCTTGCGACGCCTGTTCTTCTTGCAGCATCTGCAACAGCCTTTGAGACTGCAGGGCAGACTCTCGGGTCAAATGCCTTCGGGATGATGTAGTCTGCTGAGAGCTCATCGTCAGAGACCAGCTCTGCAAGAGCCTTTGCTGCAGCCATCTTCATCTCCTCATTGATGTCAGAGGCTCTGACATCGAATGTGCCCCTGAAGATTCCGGGGAATGCCAGGACGTTGTTGATCTGGTTCGGATAGTCGCTTCTGCCTGTCGAGACAATCTTTGCTCCGCCAGCCTTTGCCTCTTCCGGGAAAATCTCCGGGGTGGGGTTTGCACATGCGAAGATGATGGCGTCCTTGTTCATTGTCTGGACCATCTCCTTGGTGACCTGACCAGGAGCTGAGACACCGATAAAGACATCAGCGCCCTTGATGACGTCAGCGAGCTTGCCGCTCTTTCTCTCAAGGTTGGTGACCTCTGCCATCTCTTCCTTGATCCAGTTCAGTCCGTCTCTGCCCTTGTAGATGGCACCCTTTCTGTCGCACATGGTGATGTTCTTGAAACCGGCTGAGAGCAGGAGCTTGACGATTGCCACTGCTGCGGCACCTGCGCCGTTTGTGACAATCTTGACGTCCTCTTTCTTCTTTCCGACGACCTTGAGGGCATTTGTGAGTCCTGCAAGTGTGATGACGGCTGTACCGTGCTGGTCATCGTGGAAGATTGGGATGTCACACTTTTCCTTTAGCTTACGCTCAATCTCAAAGCAACGTGGGGCAGAGATGTCCTCGAGGTTGATTCCACCGAATGAACCTGAGATGTTGTAGACTGTGTTGACGAACTCATCGACATCCTGTGTCTTCACGCAGAGAGGGAAGCCGTCGACGTCGCCGAAAGCCTTGAACAGGACGCTCTTTCCTTCCATGACGGGCATTCCTGCCTCAGGTCCGATGTCTCCAAGTCCCAGGACTGCACTTCCGTCGGAGATGACGGCACAGATGTTCCATCTTCTTGTGAGCTCATAGCTCTTGTTTATGTCCTTCTGGATCTCCAGACATGGCTGGGCAACACCAGGGGTATATGCCAGTGAAAGATCAACTGAATTGTTTACAGGAACCTTTGCGATGACCTCGATCTTGCCTTTCCATTCGGCATGCTTCTTTACTGATTCTTTTGCGTAGTCCATTTTATTTCTCCTATTTGTTTGTGCAGTCTCAGACTTACGGCCTGCAATAACATAATAGAGAGAACTATGGTCGTATGACAAGTGTTTTATTTCGGTTTTTGAACGATTATGATTAAAAATGTTCAGAAACGAACAGATTAATTCATTCTGGTCCAGACCTGAAGCACCGCAGCCTGTGTCTTTCCGTCCTGAACCTTGCCCTCGAGTATCATGCGGACAACAT
This sequence comes from Spirochaetales bacterium, assembly GCA_017618315.1. Classification (GTDB taxonomy): domain Bacteria; phylum Spirochaetota; class Spirochaetia; order Sphaerochaetales; family Sphaerochaetaceae; genus UBA9732. The sequence continues at coordinate 477 of JAFZUN010000101.1, read as the reverse complement.
CTTTGATGTCCATCATCTCCACGTTTATGCTCTCGTCATCGTCAAGATCACGGTCCCCGTATGAGAGCCCCTTGGCCCAGTACAGGTGGATGACCTCATTCGAGTAGGCGCATGTGGGATAGAACGGACCCATGTACTCGAACTCTGAGGCAGTGATTCCTGTCTCCTCCCTGAGCTCCCTCTCTGCTGCTGAGAGCGGATTTTCCCCGATATAGTCCAGCTTTCCGGCAGGGATCTCTATGAGCTCGGCGCTGAAAGGATAGCGGAACTGATGCTCAATGGCGATGCGGTTATTGTCATCAAGGGCCACAATGGCCACAGCACCCGGATGCTTTATGTATTCACGTGTGCTTTTGTTTCCGTTGGGAAGCAGTATGTTGTCCTTATAGACATGAAGGAGTCTTCCCTCAAATACCTTGGTGGAGTCAAGCTGTTTCTCCACAAGATTCATCTTGTTGAATTGATCTTTTTCCATAT
>JAFZUN010000100.1 GCA_017618315.1 Spirochaetales bacterium | reverse complement strand
TTGACGAGCAGGTCTACAAACTGTTGGACACCGTAGGTCTTGTGCGCGAGCATGCCCAGCGCTACCCGCATGAGTTCTCGGGCGGACAGAGACAGAGAATCGGAGTGGCACGCTCCGTCATCATGAACCCTGAGGTGATCATAGCTGACGAGCCCATCTCCGCTCTTGATGTCTCGATCCGCGCTCAGGTTATCAATCTTCTGAACGATCTCAGGCACAGCATGGGTCTTACCATCCTGTTCATCGCACATGATCTTTCCGTCGTTAAATACTTCTCAGACAGGATCGGAGTCATGTACTACGGCAAGATGGTTGAGATGGCCTCAAGTGACGAGCTTTTCCTGAATCCGCTTCATCCGTACACCAGATCTCTTCTGTCTGCAATCCCGCAGCCTGATCCGGAGTATGAGAAGGGCAGGACCAGAATCAGCTACAACCCGCTTGCCGACCATGACTACAGCACGGACAAGCCGTCATTCAGGGAGATCAAGAAAGGCCATTTCGTGCTCTGCAATCAGGCCGAGTTCGACAGCTACCTGAAGATCCTGAAGTAAGACAATGACTAAACGTGTGAAACATCTGATCTACTTTGCGGTCACAATGACACTTGTCTTTGTGGCTGCAGTGTTGCAGGGACTCTTCAATCCCCCGGAGGGGTTGAGGGTCTCTGTGATTCTCTGCAACGCGTTCTTCATCATAGGAGTTCTGATGTCAGGCATCGGTGTCCTGTCCTGGGCAGGATCCAAGGGCACCTATGACATATTCGGCTATGCCGGCAAGGTGGTCCTTTACAAGTTCAAGCCCAAGGAGCAGATGCCCACCTACTATGACTACATGCAGGAGAAGAACAAGAACCGCAAGGTCTGGCTCAAGGAGCTTGCCGTCTGGGGCGCCATCTGCATTGTGATTTCCGTGATCCTGATCTTTGTCTGAAATATTCAAGTACTGACATTAATATTTTATGAAATTCTGATATTTCAACTTGAAAAATTTATGATCTCTAAATAAAATCAAAGCATGGAATATATAAAGAGGTGCTTTGATCTAAAAACTATCATTTCAAGGAAGTCTATGTTTCTGTTCGGTCCCAGACAGACCGGAAAGACTTCATATATAAAGAACCAATTGCTCAAAGATGTCGATGTTGGCCTTTTCTGGACTCTTCTGGATGGGAGACTCCGTTTAAGGCTTGAGTCAGACATAGGTCTTCTGAGACAGGAGGTTGAGGTCCGAAATTTGCATGACTGCCTGATAGTGATTGATGAGATTCAGAAATGTCCCAGACTTCTGGATGAGATACATTTTCTCATAGAAGAACGAAATATCATTTTCCTTCTTACTGGATCAAGCGCAAGGAAACTCAAGAATGCAGATGTCAATCTTCTTGGAGGAAGAGCTACAGAAAGGCACATGCATCCGCTTGTGTTTCCCGAGATAGGAGATCGTAATGATTATAATCTCCAACATATTTTTGAGACAGGACTTCTTCCTTCCATATATCTTTCTGATGATCCTACAGAAGATCTTGCCGCATACACCAACACATATCTCACAGAGGAGATAGTTGCCGAAGGAGCGGCCAGGAACATTCCGGCATTCTCACGGTTTTTGACTGTTGCTGCTTTGACCAATGCCCAGATACTGAACTACACGAACATTGCCAATGATTGCAAAGTCAGTTCCCAGACGGTGAGCCAATGGTATGACATTCTTGAGAAAACCCTTATAGGATACAGGCTTGAGGCATACACAAAAACAGTAAAGAGGAAGGCTTTTTCGTCTTCCAAGTTCTATTTCTTCGATATCGGTGTTGCAAGGTATTTAAAGAATTCAGCAGTTCCCGATGAGAATTCAACGGAGTTCGGAGAGTATTTTGAGCAGCTGATATGCATGGAACTGAAAGCATGGATTGATTACAGCTGTCCAAGAAGCAAATTAACATATTGGCGTTCTCTGTCAATGTATGAGGTTGATTTCTGTCTGGATGATTACATGGCTGTTGAGGTGAAGGCGTCAAGAAATGTTACAGAAAACCATTTGAGAGGATTGAAAGCGTTGAGAGAGGAGAATATCTTCAGGAGATTCATTGTCGTATGTCAGGAGGAACATCCAAGAATGATAGAAGGTTTTGAGATTCTTCCCTGGCGGTTTTTCCTTGATCAGCTGTGGAAAGAAAGCTTAATCCCTCACATGTAAAGTACTGCCAGATTTCAGTCTTTGCAAAATATATACACTTAAGTATGATAGAACTATGTCTGAAATGAAACTCTCACAGCCCAAGTCGGCAAGAACAATAAACACAGCAAGGGTCCTGGGGTGCCTCAGGACACACAAGAACCTCTCAAAGGCGGAAACCGCCAGAGTGCTGGACCTGAACAAGGTCTCTACCGGTGAGATTGTGGATGACCTTATCTCCGAGGGCCTTGTAAAAGAGACAGGCAAGATGGAGAGCTCAAACGGCAGACGACCCATCTGCCTTGAGATAGTCTCAGATGCCCGCTATGTCCTGAGCGTGGACATCGGAAGCAAGAACATCACCGTAGCACTGTGCAATCTTCTCTCAGAGCCGCTTCATTTCGAGCGCATTCCCACAGAGACCAAGGACAAGAAGGTTGAGGAGTTCTGCGTTGAGATCATAAAAAGCTGCATCCGCGTAATAAGGCTCGTGGACAAGGAAAAGATCATAGGAGCCGGAATCTCCGTGGGCGGCAAGGTCTCTGAGGACGGAAGAACCATCATCCATTGTCCTTATCTTCCATGGAACGACATCCCCATTGCAGAGGCTTTTGAGCAGGTCC
>JAFZUN010000099.1 GCA_017618315.1 Spirochaetales bacterium | reverse complement strand
CCTTGCGGATTTCTCCAGAATTAGTCTGTCAACAACGATGCTGATAGTGTGCTTGACCTGTTTGTCAAGTGCAAAGCTCTCATCCAGCATATGCATCTGACCGTCAATTCGAACCCTCTGGTAGCCGGCCTTCTTGGCATCTTCAAGCACCTTCTTGTACTCACCCTTGCGTCCCATGGCCACAGGTGCCATGACCATTATCCTGGAGCCCTCGCCTCCACGGCGGAAGATTGCCTCAATTATCTGGTCAACTGACATTCGGCTTATGGTGCGCCCGCAGTTAGGACAGTGAACCTCGCCTATCCTTGCCCAGAGCAGCCTGTAATAGTCGTAAATCTCAGTTATGGTACCAACAGTTGAGCGCGGGTTGCGTCCCGTGGTCTTCTGCTCAATTGCAATTGCAGGGCTCAGGCCCTCTATCATCTCCACATCAGGCTTGTCCAGCCTGCCGAGGAACATGCGTGCGTAGGAACTCAGAGACTCAACATATCTTCTTTGGCCTTCAGCAAATATCGTATCGAATGCAAGCGAGCTTTTTCCGCTTCCGGAAAGGCCGGAAATAACAATGAGGCTGTTCTTGTTCAGATCAAGGTCCACATGCTTGAGGTTGTGCTCGCTGGCACCCCTGATGATCAGCTTGTCCTTCATTTGCCGTACCCTGCGACTGCCTTCAGAAGCTCCTCGCGGGCGCTTGCGGCATCGATCTCCTTGTATATCTCACCGTTCATGTAGAGATAGACCTTGTTGCCTATTCCTGTGACCGCGATATCCGCTCCCTTTGCCTCTCCGGGGCCGTTGACCTGGCAGCCCATTATGGCCACACAGATATCCTTTCCGGTTGCAAGAAGCTCATGCTCAACCTCACGCAGGAAGCCCTGGCTGTTGAAGCTGCAGCGCCCGCACATAGGACATGAGACAATCCTCATCCCGCCTTTGCGAAGCCCCAGGGTCCTGAGAAGCTCCGCCCCTGCCTGGACCTCATCCTCTATCGAGCCTGTTATTGAATACCTGATTGTACCGCCAATTCCCTGCTCCAGGAGCCTTCCGAGCGTCCAGGTTGATTTGACACAGGATGACACGACTCCGCCTGCCTCCGTCACACCAAGATGCATGGGATAATCACTTCTCCTGGAGAACTCACGGGCAGCCTCATAGCTTAATGCGCTGTCCGATGCCTTGAGTGACACCACTGTGTTGTAGAATCCCAGATTCTCAAACCATGAGATGTACTCCAGGGCGGTGTCCACCATGAGGTTCACCGTGCCCTTCTCCATGCCTTCATGAGGAAGAGATCCGCTGTTAAGGCCAATCCTGATGGCAACGCCCTTATCCAGAGCCTTTCTGACAACTTCCTCAGTCTTCCAACGCTCACCGATGTTGCCTGGGTTGATCCTGATCTTGGCCACACCGCAGTCCATGGCGTCAAGCGCGTTCTTGTAGTCAAAGTGGATGTCAGCCACAACCGGCATGGGGCAGAGCCTCACGACCTTGCAGAGCGCATCATGCTCTCTGACATCAGGATAAGAGAAACGGATTATGTCACACCCCATTGCTTTGAGCACTCCCATGCGGGAAGAGAATTTCTCCTCAAGCTTTGAGAGAGGGATATCATACATTGTCTGGACGCTCACGGGAGCATTGCCGCCAATAAGAAGCGGACCGACCTTAACTTGCTTAGTCATATAAGAGAAAATATCACTTATGAGATAAAAAATAAAGAGACAAACCTAATATTTACTTAATAATTTTTAAGTAATCAGTCCAGGCCCTTGGCGTTGACGTTTCTGAACTTCTCCAGGGCATCGTTGTTGCCTGAAAGAACCACCCTGCAGCCCTCAGGAACAACCGTCTCCGGCATGATTGTGGCATTAGCATGACCGTCGACTATTATGGCAATAACGTTGACGCTGTATTTCTTACGCCAGTTCAGGTCAATAATGGTTTTGCCTGCAAATACAGGGTTCAGGTCTATGCTGATGATCGAGAAATCATCGGACAGCGGGAGAATGTCCAGGTTGGCATGGCTGATAAGATTCCTAGCAAGACGTTCACCGGCATCATATTCCGGGAACACGACTTCCGCGCCGAGCTTTTCCAGAATCTTCCCGTGCTCCTCGCTTCCGGCCTTGCTTATCACTCGTGGCACACCCATCTCAATGCAGTTCATGGTGGCCATGATGCTTGCCTCAAGGTGCTCTCCGATTCCTATTATCACAGTCCCGCAGTTTCCTATTCCGGAATCCTCCAGCGCTGCCCTTGAGACATTCTTGACCAGATAGACCGCGGACACTATGCTTCCCAGTTCCTTGAGTGTATCAGGGTTCGAGTCAATCGCAATGACATTCTTTCCTGCCTCCGCGAGCGTGCGAGCGACAGACCTGCCGAAATAACCTACTCCAATGATTCCATAATTGTCAGAACTGATCTTTGCCATATTTTCTCCTGCGACCGATTCGTTGTTGTTCGTGTAACCCGTGAGCGCAGTGGAATCCGTGAGCTTCGTGGAATCCGTAAGCTTCGTGGAACTCGTGAACTCCGTGTAACCCGAACAACAAGAACCTTACCCTATAAGCACATTCTCCTCAATATGCTCCAGATGCTCCTGCCTTGTCTTGGTGAACATCGTCACTATCGTCAGCGGTCCCAGACGACCAAGGAACATCACAGCCATTATAACCAGCTTGCTTCCAATCTGCAGCATCGGTGTCAGTGACCTTGAGAGTCCCACTGTCGCTGCCGCTGAAACAACCTCGAACAGGATGTCCAGTGTGGAGAACCTGTCCCCTTCTATAAGCATGATTGAGTACGTTGCAATCAGTATGACGATAATCGCCATGACAAAGACGGTAAGAGCCTTTGTGATACTGTCCTGAGGGATCCTGCGCTTGAAGACATCGGGCTTCTTGCCGCTGACAACTGATGCCATCGCAATGAAGATGACAAACACGGTTGTGGTTTTCACGCCACCGCCAGTGGAACCAGGGTTGGCGCCTATGAACATCAGGAATATCATCACAAGTGACGAGCTTCCGGACAAATTCTCCATCGGGATGGTCGAGAAGCCAGCGGTCCTTGCCGAAACAACATGGAAGAATGCATCAAGCGGTGCTGTTCCCCCTGCCATCAAGAGCAGTGTTCCGATACTTACAAGGATCAGAGTCATGAAAAGGACAATCTTTGTATGAAATGAGAATCTGCTCCACTTTCTCTGGTGAATCACATCCTTGATAACGATGAATCCCAGACCTCCGAGCAGAATTAGAAGCGCTACCACAATATTCACATAGACATTGCCGTGGAAGCATGAGAGTGATGAGAAATCACCGTTCAGGTCAAATCCCGCATTATTGAATGCCGAAACTGAGTGGAATGCCCCCATGCCTAGAGCCTTTATGTAGCTCCCTGTCATCTGGTAGTAAGGAATCGCAAGCAAAAGTGTTCCCACGATCTCAATGCAGAAAGCATACCTCAGAATGCTGTAGACCATTCCCACAACGCCCTTACCGGAGTCGAAATTCATGGCCTCCTTGGCAAGTGAGATGCTTGAGAACGATATGTTCCTGCCCAGCAGTGAGATGATGAATAATGCAAATGATGCGAATCCAAGACCACCCAGCTGAATCATCACTGCTACAACTACCCGCCCGAAAATGGTGAACGTGTTGGCGATATCAACAGTGGTGAGCCCTGTAACGCAGACAGAGCTGACAGAGACAAACAGACAGTCAAGATATGTCACACCAGTTCCCTTTTTCGCCCAAGGAAGGGACAGAAGAAGAGAACCGAACAGGATTATCGTGATGAATCCTATCACCAGAACCGTACCTGGCCTTAGATGTCTCCTTACTTTTGCCATGTGCAAAGAATACCACCAAACGGCATCACTAACAATAACTTCAAGGATATGAGTCTTGAACCTGTCACCTCAAATATGTATTCTCTGACTTATGAACAAGTTCAAAGAATTTCTTAAGAGGAAAAACATCGAGTTCTCTGCAAAACGCTATGGAATTGACGCATTGTCTGCCATGGCCCAGGGACTATTCTGTTCTCTTCTGATTGGTACAATAATCAAAACGTTGGGAACCCAGCTCAACATCAAGTTCCTGACAGATATCGGGACCTATGCCATGGCCATCTCCGGACCAGCTATGGCAGTTGCTATCGGTTATGCCCTCCAGGCACCCCCCATGGTCCTCTTCTCTCTTGCAGCCGTAGGTTGGGCAGCCAATGCTGAGGGAGGAGCCGGAGGCCCCCTTGCAGTCCTAATAATTGCCATTGTCGCAGCAGAATGCGGAAAAGCCGTAAGTAAGGAGACCAAGGTGGATATCCTTGTCACTCCCGCAGTCACAATCCTGATTGGAGTCGCGCTGGCCAAGCTCATTGCCCCTCCAATCGGATCTGCAGCCAATGCATTCGGACTTGTCATAGATAAGGCCACCAAGCTTCAGCCTTTCTGGATGGGAATCGCAGTATCCGTTCTTGTTGGTCTGGCCCTTACGCTGCCCATCTCATCAGCCGCCATCTGCTCTGTCCTGTCCCTCACCGGCCTTGCCGGAGGAGCTGCTGTGGCAGGCTGCTGTGCCCAGATGATCGGTTTTGCTGTTATTTCTTTCAGGGAAAACAAATGGGGAGGCCTTGTCTCTCAGGGATTAGGAACCTCCATGCTTCAGATGGGAAACATCGTCAAGAATCCAAGAATCTGGATTGCCCCCACCCTTGCCTCCGCCATCACAGGCCCGATAGCCACCTGCCTATTCAAGCTCCAGATGAACGGAGCTGCAATCAACTCGGGAATGGGAACCTGCGGTCTCTGCGGACCCATCGGAGTCTGGACCGGTTGGGTTGCACCAAGTGAGGCTGCAATCGCCAGAGGCGCTGTTGCAATCAGTCCCACAGCAATGGACTGGATTGGCCTTCTGCTGATAGCTATTGTGCTTCCTGCCATCCTAGCCTATGCGATTAATATGATTGTCAGAAAGCTCGGATGGGTCAAAGACGGCGACATGAAACTGGGAAACTGACATTTTTGCTCATAACAGAATCTCTTTTATTATCGAGTCCACATACTCTGTGCTCAATGGTCTTTCCCCGCACTCAAAGCTGACAATAAGATTCTTGCCTGGAATTATGCCCTGCCTTGCGAACTG
>JAFZUN010000098.1 GCA_017618315.1 Spirochaetales bacterium | reverse complement strand
GGTTTGAGGATGTTGATATTTCTCAGAAGGAGATGGATCAAGCCTTGATAAGCTGCAGCAAGGTCATGGGAAACGGAAGGGTCTCCGGAATCAGGGATATCATCTGCGTGAAGAGGGAATCCTTCAACAGGTCTGAAATGGTTGAGATGGCATTGGAGCTTGAGAAGCTCAATGACGCCATGGAAGACCAGTATGTCCTGGTTGTTGCGGGAAGACTCGGATCTTCTGACAGCTGGCTGGGAATCCCGTGCGCCTGGTCACAGATCTCCAAGGCCCATGTCATAGTGGAGACCGGTCTTGAGGATCTTCAGGCAGAACCCAGCGAGGGCACACATTTCTTCCAGAACATGACCTCGCTCGGTTGTATTTACCTTTCAAACAACCCGCTTCTCGGAGAAGGAAAGCTTGATTTCGAGGCCATTGAGAAACTACCTCTTGTGGAGGAGACAAAGCACTTTGTCCATGTAAGAAATGAGGACGATCTGCTGGTCAAGGCTGACGGAATGAGTGGTAAAGCCGTGGTGGGAATCCGAGAATCGTAATACTTCCGAAAAATAATTTCTCTCCATTTTTGAGCCGGAAAAACGCCTTTCCGGCCTTTTCTTATATCAAACAATTTCAATTGGGTTTTGCTTTGATATTTGATATATATGGAATTTATATAAACACTACTGGTAGTGTTTGAAAATAAAAAAGCACGCAACATATATTGCATTGGCGATTTCGGTATGCTAATCTATGAAGCGTCGCCGGTTTTTCCCGGGGCGCTTTTTCATGCAATTTCATTAATTGAAGTCTAAATAGGGAATGGAGAGTCATGTCAGAGAAGAACAGCCTGAGTCCGCTTGGTAGAAAGATATTTCTTGACAGATACGCAGTGAAGGATGTCAAGAAAGAGACACTTGCAGTCGGAGACCTTGTGGTTGCCGTCAGCAACAGCGCCACCGGTCAGAGAGAGATCGGAAATGTCACCGCCATAAACGGTGATGAGGTCAAGGTCCGCCTTAACGACGGAAGAGACATCACCGCAACCAAGGAGAGTGTGGACAAGCCGATTGAGACCGAGCCCTCACAGATGCACAAGCGTGTCGCAAGAGGTATTGCCAAGCAGGAGAAGCCTGAGATCCGAGACAAGTGGCAGGAGGAGTTCGAATGGCTTTTGGATGACTGGAAGTTCGTCCCCGGTGGAAGAATCCTCACAGGTGCAGGCACTGACCAGAACCTGACATACTTCAACTGCTATGTCGTTCCCTCTCCAAAGGACTCAAGAAGCGGCATCATGAGAAGTCTGGGTCACATGACTGAGATCATGAGCCGTGGCGGCGGAGTTGGAATGAACCTCTCATCCCTCAGAGCCAGATATGCCTACGTTAAAGGTGTCAACGGGCGCTCATCCGGAGCTGTCTCCTGGGGCGGCCTGTTCAGTTTTGTCACCGGTCTGATAGAGCAGGGCGGTTCCCGCCGTGGAGCCCTGATGCTGATTCTGGATGTCTGGCACCCGGACATCATGGACTTCATCAATGTCAAAAGAGACCTCTCCAAGATTGTCAACGCAAACATCAGTGTGGGCATCACAGATGAGTTCATGGATGCTGTCAAGAACGACAAGGAATGGACGACAGTGTTCCCGGATACATCGGATCCGGAGTACAACGAGAAGTGGGACGGTGACCTCAAAGCCTGGAAGGAGATGGGCAAGAAGATCATTCCTGTCAGGACCTACAGGGCCCGTGATGTCTGGAATGCAATAATTGAGAGTGCTTGGGCATGCGCTGAACCGGGTGTCTTCTTCGTGGACCGCTACAACAAGATGTCCAACTCATGGTACTACTGCACAATCCGCTGCACCAACCCGTGCGGAGAGCAGGGTCTTCCGCCTTGGGGCGTCTGTAACCTCGGATCCATCAACCTCTCAAAATTCGTCGGTGACAAGAACGTCTACTGGGATGAGCTGGGACATGCTGTCAGGACAGCTGTTCGTTTCCTTGATGACGTCATTGATGACACCCCGTACTTCTTTGAGGAGAATCGTGAGCGCCAGCAGTCAGAGCGCCGTGTCGGAATGGGTACAATGGGTCTTGCTGACATGCTCATCAAGATGGAGCTCGCATATGGAAGCGAAGAGAGCCTGAAGTTTATCGACAAGCTGTACAAGTTCATCGCATGCGAGGCCTACATGGCCAGCTCTGAGATTGCAAAGGAGAAGGGATCATTCAAGTTCTTTGATGCTGAGAAGCTTCTTCAGAGCGGCTTCATGAAGGGCATGCCAGAGGATGTCAGGGAGACCGTGCGCAAGAACGGACTCAGAAATGTCACTCTTCTGACACAGGCACCGACCGGAACCACAGGAACTATGGTCGGAACATCCACCGGAATTGAGCCTTACTACTTCTGGGAATGGGAGAGAGTCGGAAGAATGGGCTCCAACATCGAGCGTGTGGCAATCTATGACGAATGGGTCAAGGCTCATCCGGGCCAGGAGAAGCCATCCTACTTTGTCTCAGCCATGGATCTTGCTCCAGAAGGACACGTCAAAGTGCAGGCAGCCATCCAGAGATGGGTCGACTCCTCAATCTCAAAGACTGGAAATACCCCGCGCGATTACACCGTTGAGCAGACTGCAAAGCTTTACGAGCTTCTCTATGATCTTGGTTGCAAGGGTGGTACAACCTACCGCGACGGCTCAAGAGACACACAGGTCCTGAAGGCTAAGGATGACTCCAAGAAGGATGAAGAGGCCGAGAAGAAGGCCGCTGAGTCAGCTGCTGAGATTGATGCTCTCAAGGCTGAGAATGCAGAGCTCAAGGAGCGCATTGCGGCCATGGAGAAGGCTGAGAAGGCCCTCAAGCCCAGAAGCCGCAGCAATGTCATGCGCGGAACCACATATAAGAAGAGCACTCCGATCGGAACCGCATACATCACAGTCAACTCTGATAATGACAGCTACAGCTATGAGAATCCGTTTGAGGTCTTCATCAATGTTGCCAAGGTCGGAACAAGTGTCGCTGCGGATGCCGAGGGTCTTGCCAGACTGATATCCCTGATTCTCAGGATGCCGTCTCCGTATTCACCGAAACAGCGCGCACAGGCCATCATCAACCAGCTCAAGGGAATTGGCTCGGGTCAGAGCACAGGATTCGGAAAGAACCGCGTCATGAGTCTTGCGGATGCTGTGGCACAGGTCCTTGAGGAGCATATCGGAACACAGAGTGAGGCCACTATCGAGTCAACAAAGCTCACCGATGAGGGAGAAGAGGAGGAGATGAGCCAGCCAGAGCTGATCTCAAGTGAATATGTGACCACAAAGGCTCCTCTAGCCAACGGAATCACCCGTGACATCTGCCCGGTGTGCGGAAACGCAACCTTCGTGAAAATTGAGGGTTGCCAGAAATGTCTCAGTTGCGGCTACAGCAAATGCTGAACTGTTGCATATAGATGAAAAAAGGGTCTGAAGCGCCATGCCTCAGACCCTTTTGTTTTACAGGCGTATTGTCTTACTTCT
>JAFZUN010000097.1 GCA_017618315.1 Spirochaetales bacterium | reverse complement strand
TGCGCCAAGACCGCTGTGGAACACCCTGATGACAAGCTTGCGCGTGAGGCTATTGGACTTGCAACCGATCTCGGAGGCTACGCCATAATGATCGGCGGAACCTCCGGAGGCCATCTGACATCATTCTCCCTGGTGGATGTTGCAGGTCACGGGACTGCATGCGGGATCATGAATCCGTACTATGCAGTCTTCTATGGCAAGGCGATCCAGAGGCAGCTCAAGGATCTGGCAGGATTGTTCGTCACTCATGGCTTCTTGAGCGGTGATGTTGAGTCACTGAAGGGCCGCGCCCTTGCAGAGGCGGTGGCAAACGCCATGATGGACTTCTCAAGGTCCATAGGAGCTCCTACAAAGCTCTCAGACCTCAAGGGCTTCAGCGAGGAAGTTCATGTGAGAAGGGCAGTTGAGGCCGCCAAGGATCCGGATCTGAAGATGAAGCTGCAGAACATGCCGGTGAGCATGACAAGTGATGATGTGGAGCCTTTCATGAAGCCCGTGCTTCTTGCAGCGACAAGGGGAGATCTGTCTCTGATAGTGGAGATGTGACTTCAGATGCACTTATAGGCGATATAAGTGCTGTTGTTCTTGCCTGAGGTCCTGATTACCTCATATCTTGTGGGAAATGCCTCCAGAAGTGCGGAGAGCTTCGAGTAGCCGTATGTCCTTGTGTCAAAATCAGGCTTTGCCCTCTTGATGTACGAACCTGCAGCGCTGACATCTGCATAACCGTCGTTGTCCTGGTATGTGTCATAAGCCTTGATCAGGAGGTTGTGCACATCCTTCGGGACCTTCGGCTTCTTCTGAGGCTGCTTCTTCTCTGCTTCCTTCTTTGCTGAGCGTTGCTCAGGTTTCTCCGCATTGTCCTGAGGCTCGGAGACATCGTCATTTGTGAGGTTCTCAAGGAACAGGAAGTCGTCACAGGCGTTTCTGAAAGACTCCGGTGTAGTCTGTACACCGATTCCTATGATGTTGGCTCCTGACTCGTGCAGGCGGATTGCAAGCGGGGTGAAGTCGCTGTCGCTTGAGACTATCACAAAGCTGTCAAAGGCGTCGGAGGAGAGCAGGTCCATTGCATCAATTACCAGGGCCATGTCCGTCGCGTTCTTTCCAGAGACATAGTCGAACTGCTGCTCCGCCTTGAATCCCAGGCGCTTGAGCTCGTTCTCCCATTTGTTCAGGTTGCGTTTCTTCCAGTTCCCGTACGCACGCTTGACCACAATCCGTCCGCGTGTGGAGACTTCCGTCATTATGGCATCCAGCTTCTGGAGCTGGGTATTATCGGCATCTATCAGTATTGCTATCTTGTCTGAATCGTTCATGCCTGCAGTATATGGGATTATCTGATGCTTTGTAAATGAAGAAGGCTGCCCGCTATGGACAGCCTTCAGATAAAGCATTGGAAAGATTATTACTCGCCGATCATGTAGAAGACCTCAAAGGCCAGCATCTCTCTTGTTGCAGGAGCCTCCGGATCAATTCCCAGAGCGGCAAGGTCGGAGAGGGCAAGCTCATCAAGCTGGACTCCGGCTGCTACCGCAAGGAAGTTGCAGCTGAGACCATCAAGCTCAGAGACGGTCAGCTGTGTCTCTGCAGGCTCAGAGGGGACAATTCCGAACTGAGCGAGATATGCGATTGATTCTTCCTGTGAGAAGGCTCCTCCGAGGATTGTAATCATGATCTGAGAGAACTCACCTAGGGTTGCCGGGAGGTCTGCACCGAACTCTGAGCCGGAGACTGCCTCCATGAGGCTGTTCTCGAATGCGAATCTCAGAGCCTCATAGAACGGGCTGTCCTCTGTGATATCAGTGATCTGCTGCTGGCTCTTGTCCTGGACTCCGAACGGATTCAGGACACTGTCGAATGCATAGGAGACCTCGTTGATCGCTGATGCGCCTCCGGAAGTGTAGTACTTGTAGTTGTCCACAAGTGTCTGGAACAGCGGAGCATAGGTCTCAGCGAATGTCTCGGCCTTGATTGACTTGAGTTGCCTCATGTAGTCGAACACCTTGGTCTGGTCCTCGTGTCCCACGGCGCTCAGGACTGCGCTTAAGGCACCTGTGAGCTCTCCTGTGCTCAGCGCATAGCCCGAGTAAGC
>JAFZUN010000096.1 GCA_017618315.1 Spirochaetales bacterium | reverse complement strand
TATGACCGCCATAATCGACTACGGCGTGGGAAACCTTTTCTCGCTCCAGAGCTCATTCTCTGCCATTGGGGAGAAGGCCGTTGTCTCAAGGTCCGCTGATGTGCTGAAAGATGCTGACCGTCTGATCCTTCCTGGAGTCGGTGCATTCAAGGATGCAAGAAAGCTATTGCGTGAGAGCGGAGTAGAGGACTGCATGCTTGATCTTGTCTCTGGTGGCAAGCCTCTTCTGGGAATCTGCCTGGGGATGCAGATGCTTTTTGACAGGGACTATGAGGATGGGCTTCATGAGGGACTGGGTCTAATTCCTGGAGAGGTCAGACCTATATCCGAAGATCTCAAGGCGGCAGGCTTTCCTGAGCTGAAGATCCCTCAGATCGGTTGGAATGCACTGCAGTTCAGAAACAGGTCAAAGCTCTTCAAGTACATTAAAGAGAATGATTATGTCTATTTCGTGCATTCGTATCATGCTACCGGCTGCAGTGCATGGACCACATCTGTGACAGAGTACGGAGCACTTCTTACCGCAAGTGTGGAGAAGGACAACGTGTTCGGGACACAGTTCCATCCGGAGAAGAGCGGCAATGTCGGTCTTTCGATTCTCAAGGCGTTCGTGGAGATCTGAGCCATGGTGATATTTCCTGCAATTGACATTCTCGGAGGCAAGGCTGTACGTCTTCTGAAGGGGGACTATGATAAGGTCACAGTCTACAGCGATGACCCTTATTCGGTTGCCCGGACCTTTGTCTCAAAGGGCTGCAAGGCCATACATATCGTTGATCTCGACGGAGCCAGGGAAGGCTCTGCCGTGAACATGGCTATTGTCAGAACAATAGCTCAAATTCCTGATATACTTTCAGAAATCGGTGGTGGTATCAGAAATCTGGATACTGTATGCCGTTATCTCGATGCCGGAATCTCGCGTGTGATTCTTGGCACTGCGGCACTTGAGAACCCTGCGTTCTTGAAAGAGGCGGTTGGACGCTTTGGAGAGCGAATTGCAGTTGGCGTGGATATGAAGGACGGAAAGGTCGCTGTCAAAGGGTGGCTTGAGACATCAAAGAAAGACGGACTTGAGTTTCTCAGGGAGCTTGAGGACATGGGAGTTCGCTCTGCCATAGTAACTGACATTTCCAGAGACGGTGCTATGAGAGGGACTAATCTTGAGCTTTATAAAACAATCGCAAGCTGCTGTAAGCTGGACATAACCGCATCAGGAGGGGTCTCCTCCCTAGATGATGTCAAAGCCCTGAAGGAGACCGGTGTCTATGGCGCCATCATAGGCAAGGCCTATTACACAGGCGCCATCAGGCTTGAGGATGCCCTGGAGGTGAGCCGATGATTACAAAAAGGATAATCCCCTGCCTTGATGTCAGAGACGGAAGGGTGGTCAAAGGCGTTAACTTCGAGGGAATCAGGGATGTAGACTCCCCTGTTGAGCTTGCCTCCTATTACTCAAGCTGTGGTGCCGATGAGCTTGTGTTCTACGACATCACAGCTTCATCTGACGGGAGAAAGCTCTTTACCGACATTCTAAGGGAGACTGCCTCAAAAGTGTTTATCCCCCTGACAGTGGGCGGTGGAATAAACTCACTTGATGATTTTGACCGCGTCTTGAAGTGCGGGGCCGACAAGGTCAGCGTGAACAGCGGTGCAATAAGAAATCCTTCTTTAGTGAAGGAGGCTGCACTCAGGTACGGGAGCCAGTGCGTGGTCATCTCCGCGGATGTGAAGCGGGTGGACGGAGTGTTCAGGGTCTTTGCAAAAGGCGGAAGAGAGAACACCGGATTAGAGGCTGTGAAATGGATCTCCGACTGTGTCAGAAACGGCGCAGGCGAGGTTGTGCTTAACAGCATAGACACTGACGGGGTGAAGAAAGGCTTTGACCTTGAGATGCTTGATGCCGTGTGCAATGCCGTAAATGTCCCGGTTATAGCCAGCGGCGGAGCCGGATGCATTGAGGACTTTGTCACTTTGTTCAAGGCTCTTCCTAAGGTTGATGCGGGCCTTGCGGCATCAATCTTCCACTTCGGGGAGGTCAGTGTCTCCGAGCTAAAGAGAGTTCTCTTGGAGAACGGAATTCCTGCAAGGATAGTATGAGGTGAAAATGACTGGTTTTGATCTTGATAAACTCAGATTTGACGAGAAGGGTCTTATCCCTGCGATTATTGTGGACAGCAAGACAAAGCAGGTCCTTACTCTAGCATATATGAGCAGAGAGTCCCTTGAGATATCACTGGAGAAGGGGCTCACATGTTTCTGGTCACGATCCAGGCAGAAGCTCTGGCTGAAAGGGGAGACCAGCGGGAACTTCCAGCATATTGTGTCCGTCACAAGTGACTGCGATGATGATGCGCTTCTGATAGAGGTGGACCCCGATGGTCCGGCGTGTCACACAGGGTCGTTTTCTTGTTTCACACATGAGATTGTTTAGATGAGTGCGAAGACAGTCATCAATCGTCAAGAAAGCACGAGCTATTAAAACAAAGAACACGCCTGAGTAGGATTCTCAGGCGCTTCACACTAAAAGGAGGTATATTGAAAAAAACTGTTGCTCTGCCTTTTTATAAGCAAGTACCGTGCCAAGTGGCTTT
>JAFZUN010000095.1 GCA_017618315.1 Spirochaetales bacterium | reverse complement strand
ATGCAAGACGAATCGCGGATAATGCCAAGGCTCTTGCACAGGCTTTCATTGACGAGGGGCTTGTTCTCCAGACCGGTGGCACAGATAACCACATGATGCTGCTTGATGTGACAGATCTTGGTCTTAACGGACGTCAGGCTGAAAGCATTTTGATATCCTGTGGAATCACTTTGAATAGAAATGCACTGCCGTTTGATAAAAACGGGCCATGGTATACAAGCGGATTAAGAATCGGAACACCTGCAGTCACAACCCTCGGAATGGGGCCTGAGGAGATGAGGGAGATTGCCTCAATCATCACTTATGTGCTCAGGAATGCCAGACCTGCAATCATCACAAAGGGAGAGAAGGCAGGTCTTCCGAGCAGAAGCAAGGCTGTCATAGACGATGAGGTCAGGGCAAAGGCCCTGGAGCGTGTGCATGATCTTCTCTCACGTTTTGTCCTCTATCCTGAGATTGACCTTGAGTTCCTTGAGGAGAGTTTCTGTAACTGAGTTTCTTTGCTGAAAAGGGGGTTGAATGAAAAGGATTCTGATCAAGAACGGTCTTGTGACCGATGACCGGTCGTCCGTAAGAGCTGATGTCCTTATTGAGGACGGTCTGATCAAGGCCATAGAGCCATGTATTGAGGAATCTGTTCTTCAGAAAGGAGATGAGCTTCTGGATGCACAGGGCATGATTGTTATGCCCGGAGTCATTGACGCCCATACCCATTACCATCTTGTCAGCCGCGGGACGGTTACATGTGACAGCTTCCCTGAGGGGTCAAGGCTAGCCGCATTCGGCGGTGTGACCACCGTCATTGATTTTGCAGACCATAACAAGGGACAGGATCTTCTTCAGAGCCTCGACTACAGGAAGGAGGAGATGGCAGGCAAGATGGCCATTGACTACACCCTCCATCAGGGTGTCTACGGCCATGGTTACAACAGCACAATCGGAAGCCAGCTTGAAAAGCTCAAGGCAAAAGGCGTCAAGACGCTGAAGATTTTCACGACATACAGGAGCACAGGTTATCTGATTGAGAACCGCGATGACCTTCTTGATCTGTTCAAGAACGCCAGGCGCCTGGGGATGCTGGTCTGCGCACACTGTGAGTACAACCCGATGATTGAGGAGATCTCTGACAACTGGAAAGGCGATTTCTCTCCGGCATCACATGCCCTCTTAAGGCCTTCTGAGGCAGAAGGAAAGGCAATTGAGGTGTTCGGTTCCATTGCCCTTGAGGCAGACTGCCCGCTTTATGTGGTGCACTGCTCGTCTGAGTGCGGCTTAAATGCAATCAGGGACCTCAGGAAAAAAGGCCTTGTTGTCTATGCCGAGACAACCCCGCATTACCTGTTCCTGGATAAGAGCAAGCTTAGTGGAACTGACGGATCATTGTATGTCATGACACCACCTTTGAGGGAGAAAAGTGACAATGAGGCCCTGAGACAGGGCATCCTGGACCATGAGTTCCAGGTTGTTGCCACAGACCACTGTGCATTCACAAGGGAGCAGAAGCTCTCAAGCAGCGACTGCAGGACAATCTATCCCGGAATACCCGGGACCGAAGAGATGCTTGTGCTGTTGAACACGTTCAAGGACAGGCATCCTGAAATGACAATGAGTGATATTGTAAGGCTTGTCAGCACTGAGCCTGCAAAGCTTTTCGGAATTTACCCGAAGAAAGGATCTCTGGAACTTGGAACGGATGCGGATATCACCATCTTGGATCCGTCAAAGAAATGGACGCTCTCAGACAAGAATGTCCACTCCGCATCCCATTATACCCCGTACAGGGATTTCAAGGTAAATGGAAAGGTCAAGACCACAATCTTGCGCGGCAAGATCATAATGAACGACGGCAAGTATTACGGAAAACCCGGAGAGGGGAAGTTCATTGAACAGCACTGAGGTAATCATGGGAAAAAATAAAGAGCTTGATTATGAGATTCTTGATGAGTCCAAGGTCCCCGAGGATGTGAGACTTCTTCTTGACGAAGCAAAGAATGTGATGAAGAATGCATTTGCGCCGTTCTCAAAGTTCAAGGTCGGAGCTGCAATCCGTACTGAGAGAGGTAATGTCTACAGGGGATGCAATGTCGAGAACGCATCGCTGGGAGGCACAATCTGCGCAGAGCGCGGTGCCGCAATGGCAAGCATTGCCTCGGAAGGCTACGGCAGGTTCAAGGCAATCGCAATCGCATCAGGCTCGGATGATCCTGCACCTCCATGTGCCATCTGCAGGCAGTTTCTGGCTCAGTTCACGGATCCGGATGTCCCGGTTTACCTGATTTCCGTGAAAAGCGGTGTGCTGAAGAAGTTCCGTTTCGGCGTCCTCATGCCTTATGCTTTCACTGAGTTCTGATATTACTGAAATCATGCTGTAAAAGCATCACTTTTTTTGTATTTCTGGGTATTCAGTGTATATAAAGCTACATTTTTACTATTGATTCGTCATATGGTGTATACTTTACAATATGAACAAACAGGAAATACTTAAACTACTAAAACAAACACGCAAAGATTTGACTGTCCTATCCTCCAAAATTGAAAAATCCAGACCCATGAAGACTGAAGGAATGCTTATATCCAGACAGATTCGGGGAAAGACAAGGTTTTTTCTGAGAAACGATGATCGCAAAGAAAAATATCTCGGCAAAGAGGACAGCAAGACGGTGAGTCTTCTTTCAACAAAGTATTATGCACAGAGACTTGAGAAAGCTGCTGCTCTTGAAAAACAGCAGATAGACAGATGTGTGGATATCCTGGAATCAAAGACAGTTAACCGAATTGATCATGCAGATATAGACTTGGTTTACAGTCAGCTTCCTGAGTATATAAAAGAAAACACTAATCCAAGCATAATGACCGATGACGGATACGCAGAGAAATGGCAGGCTGAAAAGTATCAGAACAGATGGGAGGGGAAAGGATTCTTGTATGAGACTCCCAGGGGTGAGAAGGTACGGTCCAAGAGTGAATGGATGATAGCATGCATGTTGTATGAGGCAGGAGTTCCTTACAGATATGAGGAGCTGATAGGTCTGCATCCTGAATTCGGTGTTCATCTGTTTCCTGATTTCACGGTGCTTAACAAAAGGACAAGGAAGGAATACTATTGGGAGCATTTCGGAAGGATGGATGATCCGAAATACATAGAGGAATCATTCATGCCTAAGATCAGCGACTACTATAACTTCGGATATCTTCCTGGAAAGAAGCTGCTCATGACTTTCGAATCAAAGGGGCATCCTTTTGATACGACGCAGGTCAAGAGACTGATAGAAGAATTCCTGATATAAGTATCAGCCTTCCAGAGCCATCATCTTGGCTCTGCGGCGGGCATGGCGTTCGTCTTGGGAGACCTGGGTGCTGATATAAGCCTTAACCATATCCAGCACATCATCCTGATAGTCAATTCTTCCGCCGAACGCGATGAAGTTGGCATCGTTGTGCTCCTTGGCCATGGTGGCGGCGAAGATGTTCTGTGGAAGCGCACAACGGATTCCACGGATCTTGTTGGCTGAGATTGAGATTCCGATTCCGGTGCCGCAGCAGAGGACTCCGAACTCGTATCCGCCTTTGTTGAATTCATCACAGGCAAGTTTGGCCATGTCGGGGTAGTCGACGCTCTTGTTCTCGGCAGTTCCGAGATAGTTGACCTCAAAGCCTTCAGACTTGAGGAAAGAGACGATTCTGGCGGTGAGCTCCACTGCTCCATGATCATTTGCGACAACTACTTTAGGCATTTCAACTCCTTGTTTCAGCCCATCGGGGCCGGCGAGATCTTTATGACGTTCGGGACGTTCCTGATTGACTTGATGACCTTCTTATAGGACTCCTCGTCGTCACATTCCATGCTGAAGGTTCCGACAAGATTTCCCATCTCATCATCCATGAGGCTTCCGGAAACCAGATGTCCATGCTGGTTGCGGATGGCAGCCTCTATCTCACTGAACAGGTCCTGGGTCCTCTTGCTGGTGACTATGAATTTCTTTGTGATGGTCTCAGTGGTCTCCCATTCGACCGCAATCTTGCGCTGGTCTATCTCATTCATGTGGGAGAGATTCGGGCAGTCCTCGCGGTGGACAATGATTCCACGTCCGCGTGAGACGTAACCGACAATCCTGTCTCCGGGAGCCGGATTGCAGCACTGTGCAATGTGAATCATCATGTTGCGCTGCTTTCCGACCGTTATGGTGTTCTTTGACTGGCCCTTGTACTGACGGACAATATCACCGGAAGGAATGTCCTGAGGAAGCACCTGCTGTGCATTTTTCTGCGCTTCAGCCTCTTCTTCGGCCATCGCAGCCTCTACTTCCTTCTTCTTGGCAATGATGTTCTTGTCAATCAGGAGGTTCTCATCATACTTGTTCAGCCAGGACCTGATCTTCCTTCTGGCACTTGTGGTATGGGCGTACTTGAGCCATGTGACACGTGGTCTTGCATTCTTCTGTGTGACAATCTCAATGACCTGCGTGTTCTTCAGCGGCTGCCCAAGAGGAATGATGTTGCCGTTCGCCTTGGCTCTTACCGTGTGGTTTCCTATCTCAGTATGGATGCTGTAAGCAAAATCCAGGGCTGTGGATCCAATGGGCAACTCTATGGCCTGGCCTTTGGGAGTGAACACATAGATTGTGTCCTTCAGGAGCTCGCCCTTGATCTCATCCATGAAGGATTCGCTTTGCTCGATCTCATTGTTCCAGCTCTTGAGCTTGGTGGCTATCCTGGAAAGCTGCTGGCTGTCCATGTTGACCCAGCTCTGGCTGTTGGCTGTTGAGCCGCTTTCTGCCTTGTAGACCCAGTGGGACGCAACACCATACTCGGCTATCTTGTCCATCTCGTAGGTCCTGATCTGAACCTCAAGGATGACACCGTTCATTCCCATGATGGTTGTATGGAGGCTCTGGTAGTTATTGGCCTTGGGCATGGCGATGTAGTCCTTGAACCTGCCTTCCATTGGCGGCCATAGCTGATGGACTATTCCCACAAGGGTGTAACACTCCGTCACAGTGTTGCAGATGACCCTGACACCGAGGATGTCGAATATCTCATCAAGCTCTTTCCTGCGCTTCTTCATCTTCATGTAGATGGAGTAAGTGTGCTTCTCCCTTGATGTGATCTTGATGTTCTTGATTCCGTTTTCTATGCAGGCATTGGCGATCTTGCGCTTGACAGTCTCAAGGTATTTGGTGAACTCACCGCGCTTAGACTGCAGGTAATCCTGTATGTAGTTGTATGTGTCGGGTTTCAGGGTCTTGAGGCTCAGGTCCTCAAGCTCTGCTTTCATCCATGAGATACCGAGCCTGTCAGCAAGTGGCGCGTAGATGTCAAGACACGCGCTTGCAATCTCCTTGGCCCTGGTCTGGTCCATGT
>JAFZUN010000094.1 GCA_017618315.1 Spirochaetales bacterium | reverse complement strand
TTGCTGACGCGCGACAAATGCATATCCTTTTCCCAATTCCATGAGGAATTTCTGAAGATTGCTGATGATAGCCTTTTCAAGTTCTGATTCTTGGAAAGAAGTGTCCTGTTGCATTCCTAAAAACTCGGCTATCACTGGATTTTTTATGAATTCCAGTTTTTCCTGATACTCCGTGGTCAGATTCTTCATCTCCTGTTCAACTTCTGCCTTATCAGGGCTTTTCAGGAGTCTGTAATAATACTGCGAGTAAACATTCCTCTGGAGTGTGCGAACAGACCACCCTTGTTCGTATGCTTCTTTCTCGTACCAATTTCTGGCCTTCTCATCAAAAACCTGAAGAAGAACTCTGTAGTGAGACCAAGACAGAAGATGTAATTGTTGCCTCAATGTGGCAACTATTCCGTTACTTTCTTCGCTTGATTGTAGCTCCGGTGTGGCAACAATGTCAGGAAAGAGCTCATGGAATTTCAGGTAACGATAAAGTGAAACTCTGTCAAAACCGCTTCCATAAATCTTTTGGAGAGCATCAGAAAGCAATCTGATTGTCTTTGCCCCGTATTCGGCTCTGTCTTGCCCCTCAAGGATATCCTCCGATATACGTTTTCCTATAAGCCAGTTGCGTACAACAAGGATCCTGTCCACAGTCTTATACGCAGTTTTCTGGGCGGCATCAATAATCGCACAGGAATCTTTAACGATATTACTGGATGAGAAATACTCCAAAGCAACAAGGTCATTGTCAGGCATTATCTTCTCCATTATCCATCAGTTTAATCATCGATTTTTCATCTAGGGGATTTATCAATCAACTACCATTGATTATTGTATAATTTCCCTGAGAGCATTTCAATTGCAGATAAAGTTTGAGCGATGATTATATTTTGTTTTTCTAGTCTATTACAGTTAAGGTTGCCGATTGGAGTATTAGGGGTTAAACTTATAATGTAATGAAAAAAACCCTTTATCCTGGTTCCGTATGGGGCCAGGTTGACATACCGGCCTCAAAAAGCCAGACAATACATGCGCTGCTTCTAGCACTGTTCTCAAAGGGCGTGAGCACAATAACAAACCCCCTGCTCTGTTCAGACACCCAGGCCTGTCTGGATTTCTGCATCAAGCTCGGTGCGGGCATCAGTTATTCAGACAACACCATGGTCATCGACTCAAGCAAACTCAAACCCAAAGACGGGCTGGAGATTGACTGCAAGAACAGCGGAACCACGCTCTTCTTTGCCACTGCACTGAGTTGTGCCCTTGGAGTTGACATTCATTTCACCGGAGACGAGACGTTAAGACGACGTCCCATAAGGTCTCTTCTCTCAAGCCTACATGACCTTGGAGCCAATGTGGACCCAACCATCGAGTATGCCCCGTACAACATCTGCGGGCCTCTCCTCGGAGGACACACCAGCATAAGATGCATGACAGGCCAGTATCTTACCGCGCTTCTTCTCGCTGCACCTCTTGCCAAAGAGGACACCACAATCGATGTCTATCTTCTCAAGGAAAGGACCGCGGTGCGCACCACGGAGATATGGCTTGAGAAGGAAGGAATTGACTTCTTCCGCGACCATGACATGAACCACTACACAATCCGCGGAGGACAGTCCTACAAGAGTCTTGAGACAGACATCAACGGAGACTTCTCGCTTGCCGCCTTCTTCTTCTGCGCCGCGGCAATAACATCAAGCACCATAACCATCACACACCTTGACGCCAAGAGCTCGCAGGCAGACAGGGAGATACTCTCCATTCTGTCCGACATGGGCTGTTCTGTCAGAAGTGAGGGTCATACTGTGACACTCACAGGACCTTCAAGGCTCAAGGCGGTGGACATTGACATGAGCGGGATTCCGGATCTGCTTCCGGCTCTGGCGGTGACAGCATGCTTCGCCTCAGGACCTGTGAGGCTAAACAACGTCACGCATGCCGTTGCCAAGGGTTCAAAAGAAAGAAGCTCCACAATCGCAAATGACATCAACGCCATAGGCGGTCAGGCACAGGTGCTTTCCGACTCACTGGTGATTTACCCGGTCAACTCTTTTGACGGCGCATCATCGGTGGTCAGTTACGGTGACCCCAGAATCGTAATGGCCATGGCACTGGCCTCTCTGAGATGCAGCAGGGGCCTGACAATCGAGAACTGCGACTGTGTCGATGAACTCTTTCCCGATTTCTTCGACAGGTTCAGCAGCATAGTGATCACTTCCAACTGAATATGAGAGACACAGATAAAGCATTACGAAACCTTGTCATTTACAGTGTGTATGTCAGAAACCACACACAGGAAGGCACATTCAAGGCCCTAGAGGCAGACCTTCCGCGCATCAAAGCCCTTGGGACAGACATGATCTGGCTCATGCCGATCCATCCGATCGGGATTGAGGGAAAGAAAGGAAGCCTTGGCTGCCCCTACTCCATCTCAGATTACAGGTCTGTCAATCCGGCATACGGAACAATTGAGGATTTCAGGCACCTTGTTGATGAAATCCACAGCCTGGGAATGAAGTGCATCATAGATGTCGTATACAACCACACATCACATGATGCGGTTCTGCTCTCAGAGCATCCTGAGTTCTACTGGAGACACCCAGACGGATCATTCGGAAACCGCTTTGGTGACTGGGCAGATGTCTATGACCTTGATTACAGCAATAAGGATTTATGGGAATATCAGGCGGAGACTCTGAGATATTGGGCCTCGATTGTCGACGGTTTCAGATGCGATGTCGCGTCCTCTGTCCCGCCGGAGTTCTGGGCCTATGCAGTCAGAGCTGTTTCTGTCGTGAGACCTGACTGCTTCTGGCTTGCTGAGACTGTGCATAGATCCTTCATCATAGCTGCAAGGAAAGAAGGTCATCAGATCTGGACAGACAGCCAGATGTTTGAGGTCTTTGACGCAGAATACCAGTACGATATCCATGAGAAGTTCTGTGCATGCTTTGAGAATAAGGTGCCATATGATATCGCCCTCAACTCATATCTGGATGCCCTGAACTCGCAGGAATTCATTTATCCTGAGAATTATCTCAAGCTGCGTTTCTTGGAGAACCATGACAACAGGCGCTTTGCTTCTTTCTGTCCGGATTCTGAGAGGAGAAAGGAGTGGCTTCGCTTCATGTTCTTCCAGAAAGGCCCCATGATGATATACGCGGGAGAGGAGTTTTCCTGCACTCAGACCCCAAGCCTCTTTGAGAAGGAGCCGTTTGACCGCTCAGGTGAGAATATCAGTGCTGTGATTGCTGATCTGGCTCAGAAGAAGAAAACACTTCCCTTTGATGCTGTCTTTGAGGTAAGGATTGTTGAGGGGACCCGTGTAGAGGCAACATATACATCAAAGGGCGAGATACTTGAAAGCAGAATCTTTGATTTGTGAGTCATTTCCGCGATATGCCTTTTGCATGGTTTGTTAAAAGGCATATCTGTTCTACCTTTTGTATGTTTTTTGGATGAAAAGGTATAACTTTTCTACCTTTTTCTCATTTTCTAAGCAAAAAAAGTAGAACCTAGATGCAAAAAAAGCTCACGGATCTTTGGCCCATGAGCATTTTTTAGCGGCATACGGGAGTCGGACCCGCCTCACAAGCTTGGGAAGCTCGTGCACTACCGATGTGCTAATGCCGCGCAACTTGGGTTATCTTATAGCTTTTCAGTTTTATTTTCAACAATAAAAAGATCTGAGAAGAAATCCAGAACCTTGCGTTTGTAGCCTCCCAGATGCGTGTAGAGGAAATACTGGATGGTCTGCCAGACACCTTCGGGTTTTGCCTCTGATACGGTGACAGTCCCGGTGTTTGTGGCAGAATCCTTGTCATATCCATACTTCGCCGCAATCAGCTCCTTATTGTTGCCGACGTTGAACTCAGTCAAATCCCAGAGCTTCACGTTCAATGAGCCTTCAAGCTCCTGCTCCTCGGAATCTGGCAGAAGCGGGAAGAAGTCAATGCCGGTGAGCTTCTCGACATCGTCCACAGTGACCGCATATTTAGAGATATTACCCGTGGAATCCTGTGCCATGATGAATCCTATGGCCTTCTTCTCGTTGCCGTAATAGTCTAGGATGACCTTATAGTAGTAGTTGGGCACGGAGACCTTTCTGGAACCGATGGTCTTGTAAGGGCCGTCAGTCAGAACCGGGCCGGTCACAACACAGATTTCCTGGTTCTGGGCGGCCATTGTCCTGACAGCATTCTCCAGGCTGTTCCAGATTCCTGCGTTGAAGGCATGTGTCTGGGGGCTCATGTTGGACAGGTAGAACGAGTCATCCATGGCCTGTGCAGACCATTTCTGATCAGCAGCAGGAATGAGGTGTCCTCTGTCGTAGCCGGAGCCCTTGTAATCAGCAAGAGTCGCGCTTCCGGTGGGAACAGACGGATCCTCGCGGAAATTGTCGTTTCGAGGTGCATTGTCGGAAAAGACCTCGTCTGCGGTAAGTAGATAAGCCACCCAGTTGGGCTGCTCGTGGTCCTCATTGTAGGAGAGCGTGTAGCCGGTATGCTGGATGATGATGTCACTGTCCTTGATGGCAGGTATTGCAAGTTCCTCGGATACGGAGTCAAAGACAAGTGTCACCTTGAGCGGGTTCTCGACAGGGGTGATGATGAATATGGTGATCACAATCGCAAGGATGACCAGGATCCATATAACAGGATGTCTCTTGACAGATCTCCTGACCTTGCTTTTGGCTGTTCTCTTGATATCAGACTTGATTTTGTTTACTGACTTCTGTGCTGGCATGTTCAGATTATACCTTGACTGAGGTTTTTTCGGAAGTGAGGATCACCGCAATACAGCTCAAGACAACGCAGAAAACGGTCTGGACAAGCATCCAGGGACCGATGTTGTTGCTGTGCGTGAAAACCGCATTCGTGATCAGCGCAGCATCCTTGTAGGTGAAAAGCCATGCGTTGACCAGATTGTTGGCCAGATGGATTCCAATAGCCGCCTCAATTCCCCTGGTGCGGAGCGTCACGGCCATTAGGGAGAAGCCCATTATGAAGTAGAAGACCATGGCGTAGATTGCCTGAGATCCATGTGCCTCGGGGTTCTGGAAATGGAATATGGTGAACACAACTGCAGAAGCAAGACAAAAGTAAAGCTTCTGCTTGGGCCGTGTCTCAAGATCATCCTTCACAAAGTATGCCACATATGAGCGGCAGAGAATCTCCTCCAAAAAGGCAGCTAGAGCCACAAGAATGAATGAAAGGGCAAAGTCAAGAATCCAGCCTGAACGGAGAGTGTAGCTGAAACTTGAAGGTGATATCGCCATCCAGATGAATGTGGTTCCTGCTCCAAGAAAGAACATGACAAAGAACCCGGTGAGCAATGGTCTTAAGCGAACAAACATTCCCTCGCTGATCATCTTCATGAACGGGAACTTCAGGAACCTCACCACGACTATGACGGTAACGGCAATGAAGACCAGATAGCTGA
The DNA here is from genome assembly GCA_017618315.1 of Spirochaetales bacterium. Taxonomy (GTDB): domain Bacteria; phylum Spirochaetota; class Spirochaetia; order Sphaerochaetales; family Sphaerochaetaceae; genus UBA9732. The sequence continues at coordinate 4,015 of JAFZUN010000094.1, read as the reverse complement.
TGATGTTGAAGATAATCCTGACGCGCTCATTTGCCTGCCCGTGAGGCATGACAAGGCTGAGTATCAGATAGATAATGAAGATCAGAGGAAGTCCGAAGAACCACTTCACAAGTCTTCCCATCCCCTCTTTGGCATACATAGGCCTTTTGATCTTCTTCTCACTCATTCAAACACCCTCATTTCACCTTGATTCCATGGGCCTTCATATACCACATGGTGCCTAAGGAGCCTTTTGCAAGCTGTATCTCTCCAGACTTGATTTTACGTACCAGTACAGCAATGTCCTGTTCCGAGGCATCGGGACGGATTGTCGTGCTCAGGCTTGGGGCACATCCGACTCTGGCGCAGAACTTCTCCACAATCTTTAGGGCATGTGCGGGACCTCCGTCACAGACGCAGACGCTGAACATGTACTGAAGACCGCTCAGGTCATATTCCCTCAACACGGTTTTTATGAATGTCCGCACTGATTCCGGAAGATCCTTCCCTTCTCTCTCAAAGACAAGGCCCAGGCTGTCGAAATCCCCCAGGCTCTCCGGATCCGAGAGTACGCTATTCACAGGCACAAGTCTGCTGTCTTCAAACTCACCTGCAATTCTCCGGGCAATTTCGGTGCATTTATCCGTATGTACTATTATAAACATCGCATCATCCTCAGAAATCAAGTTTCCTAAGCTCCCTGCGGAAGAAAATCAGGGAGAGAACAAGCGCGAACACCTCAGCAGTCAGGAAAGCGAACCAGACTGCGTTCAGGCCGAACAGTTTTCCGAAAAGCCATGCGCAGGGAATGAGGATGAACAACTGTCTGACTATCGAGATAATCATGCTGTAGAAACCGTCTCCCATCGCCTGAAACAGGGCTCCGAGTATAATGGAGATTGCGGCAAGCGGGAATGAGAGGCTTATGAGCCTCAGTGCAACCTCTCCCAAAGACTTCAGCGCGTCGGAGGCGTTGAAGAGCCCGAGAAGAGCATCGGGAAACAGGTTGAACAGAAGTGTTCCCATGCTCATGAAAATGAACGCGAACACAACGCCGAGTTTCAGTGCCTTCATCATCCTTGGCCTGTTCTTAGCCCCATAGTTATAGCCCAGAATGGGCATGAGTCCGCTGTTCATTCCGAAAATCGGCATGAACACAAATGACTGCAGCTTGAAATAAACTCCGAAAACTGTGGTCGCAAGGACATCGAAAGTAATCAGGATGGCATTCATGAGGCTGGTCATGATGGTGCCTATGCCCTGCATGATGACCGCAGGAAGTCCCACTTTCACTATGTCCTTCACGCTCGGACCGTCCAGACGGGGTCTCAAAAGCTTCACGTTCAGGCTCTTGTTGCGCTTCAGGAACACTATTCCAAGGACCATGGCGAATATCTGGCCTGCGACTGTGGCGATTGCCGCTCCGGCGATTCCCATAGCGGGGAAACCCAGATAACCGAAGATCAGAATCGGGTCGAATATGACATTGAAGATGGCACCGCTGGCCTGGATTATCATCGGATGTATTGTGTCACCTGTTGACTGAAGGGCCTTCTCGCAGAAGACGTTCATGAACGATCCGACCGACAGCATCATACAGATCCGGATGTAGGTGGTGCTCATCTGCACCAGCTCCTCATCGTCGGTATAGAGCTTGAAGAACGGTCTGGAGAGGAATGCACCAATAAGCACAAAGACAATCATCAGGATCAGCTCAAGCGTGTAGCCGCTCTGGGCTGCCTTCTGGGCCTCGTCATAGCGTCTCTCTCCCAGACGTCTTGAGATCACCGAGCAGATACCGACACTTGTTCCGATGGCAAACGAGAACATGAGCATCTGCATGGGGAATGCAAGGGAGACTGCGGTGAGAGCCTTCTCGCTGTAGTGGGACACGAATATGCTGTCCACTATGTTGTAAAGTGCCTGGATCAGCATGGAGAACATGGTGGGCACTGACATCACGGCCAGCAGTTTTCCCACAGGCATTATCCCCAGCTTATTCTCGACCCTTATTGTATCTCTTTCTTCATCCATCTGTTTTTCCTTAGAGCGTGGCGTAGGTGTCCCTGATCTCGTTCTCTATGCCGGAGACAAAAGCTGAGACAGCATCCCTGTCATTGGCCTCGGGAGGTTTTCGGGGAGTTCCGACATGAAGGAAACAGTCGCGTCTCTGGAAGAAATGCTTTCTGTCCTCGAATGAGTCCCTCAGGCCCTTGACCGTCACAGGCACTACAAAGGCTCCGCTCTCTGTAGCCATTCTGAAAGACCCGTGCTTGAATGTCCCGATCTCTCCGGTCTTGCTTCTGGTTCCTTCAGGGAAAATAACCATGGAATGGCCCTTTCGGATGCGCTCAGTCGCCCTCTTTATGGCATCGACGCTTTTTCTGAGGCTCTTACGATTAATGAAAACCGAATGGGTCATTGCAATCATCACATTGATCAGCGGGGCAAAGAGAAGCTCTCTCTTGGCAACAAAACCGGCTCTGGCCTTCAGACGCCCCAGCATGAGCACTATGTCCAGGATGCTGGTGTGGTTGGAGACAAAGCAGAAACCCTCACCCTTATTGACACGAGCTCTGATTGATCCGATATCACCTGAAACATGTACCTTTATGCCTGCCAGCCACAAGCCCGTGTTCGAGATCACCGCGGCATGCCAGAATACAAGCTTGTCTGCAAGTTTCCTGAGTCCGAAAAGCCTCAGTATGAGTGCAGGTATAACTCCCGTGAACATGGCCACGGCAGTCATTGCCATAATAATAATGAAGCCCCAAAGAACGTAGATCATCTTATCCTCCGTGAACCGCTGCGCACCGTTTATTTACGCTTTCCGAAAATTCGCCTGAAGAAACCCCTCTTCTTGGGCTCTTCCTTGGGAACAGTGTTCTCCGCAGACTTGGAAGCCTTCTCCGGCTTTCCTGCTTTTGAGCTCTTCTTCTCAGGCTCAGGCTTAGGTTCTGCCTTCTTGGGCTCAAAGCCGTATTTCTTGCGGTAGTAGTCCATCCGCTCCTTTTCAGACATTGCGCCAAGGCTCTTGGTGTTTGTCCTGTCGGATGAGTACTTGGAACCGGTCTTTTGGCCATTGGTTTTTCTGGGGGAGGCAGGCTTCGCCTGATTTTGTTTTTCTGAAACCTGTGGCTTCTGCTTGTTCTTCTTGCCCTGACCTTTTCCGCCCTGCTGACGCTCTGGTCTGATACGCCAGCTCTTGCCGATAGATAAATCCTCAATCTCAGGCAGGTTGTCCGGCCAGATTACGGGAATCTTCATCTTGATGTACTTCTCTATGGCCTCAAGACCGTACACGAACTCCTCATCGGCGAGTGTGATTGATTTTCCGCTCTTTCCCGCACGTGCGGTTCTCCCGATCCTGTGCACGTAGTTCTCATAATCCTCGGGGATGTCGTAGTTGACCACCAGCGGAAGATCATCTATCTGAAGTCCCCTGGCCGCGACATCAGTGGCAACCAGCAATGTGGTCTTTCCCTCCTTCAGCTTGTCCAGGGCTTTCTGTCTCTGGGCCTGCGGGAGGTCTCCTGTAAGGTAATCTGCGTTATACCCGTTATGTCTGAGCCTTGCGCAGAGCTCTTCCGCCATGTGTCTGCTGTTGGTGAACAGTAGCGCAGACTCGGGAGGATCCGATGCCAGAAGCTGCAGCAGAAGCATGAACTTCTCGGACTTGGCAACATGATAGAGCTCCTGTGTAATGCTCTCAACCGTAATCTTGTCCGGTTCAAGGTCTATCTCCGCAGGTTCGTTCATGAACTCCCAGGCCAGGTTGCGGATGCGCATCTCCAGCGTGGCCGAGAAAAGAAGTGTCTGTCTTGTGCTCTTGTCAGGCAAATAGCGAAACATCTTCTTCACATCGGGGTAAAATCCCATGTCGAACATGCGGTCCGCCTCGTCAATGACAAAGGTGTCTATACGCTTGGCATCGAGCTCCTTGTGCTCCATGAACTCAAGAAGCCTTCCGGGGGTTCCCACATATATGTCACAGCCCATCTGAAGGAGCTTTCTCTGATGCTCGTAGCCCACTCCA
>JAFZUN010000093.1 GCA_017618315.1 Spirochaetales bacterium | reverse complement strand
CCAGTGGCCGTTTGACGTGCGCAAGGTGGAGGGCGGAAGTTCCATAATTGACATCCTGGTCTACCTTGAGAGCTGCAAGGGCAGGCGTGTGTTCCTGGATTTCATCCATGATCCGGTTGGTGGCAGATTCAGTTTTGATGGTCTGAAACCTGAGGCACACCAGTATATTTCAAAGGCTAATGCACTAATTAAGACACCGATTGAAAGATTGCGTGTTATGAATCAGCCTGCAGTGGACTTCTATAAGGACAAGGGTGTTGATCTTGAGAATGAGTATCTTGAGATAGCTCTGTGTGCCCAGCATAACAACGGAGGTCTTGATCTGGACATGTGGTGGCAGAGCAATATCAAAGGGCTGTTTGTCGCAGGAGAGGTGGCGGGAAGCCACGGTGTGTACAGGCCAGGAGGATCGGCGCTCAACGCAGGACAGGTCGGTTCCACCAGATGTGCCCAGTTCATTGTTGGAAGAATGTCAAAGAGAGCACCTAGGTCTGTGGACTTTGAGGATCTATCCTCAGCAGCACTGAAGGATATTGCTTCAATCTGCTCAACAACACACTCGGATAGCTCCAATGTGGAGCAGCTTGTAAGCTATTTCGGATCCGGTATGAGCAAGAGCTGCGCCGCAGTAAGGGATCCTGATGCAATGAAGGAGTTCCTATCTGAGGTGAATGCCATGATTGGAGACTTCTGCGGCAAAGTCAGATACAGTGAGACCGGGGAACTCAAACTCGTATACAGGCTCAGGGACATGCTTATCTCACAGAAATGCTACATTGAGAGCATGATTGACTATCTTGCCTCTGGCGGAAAGAGCAGGGGAAGTGCCCTTTATCATGACAACAACGGAAGGCATCCTTACAAAGAACTCCCGGAGGCTTTCACATTCACTCTAGATGACGGGTCAAAGGACAATCTGATACAGGAGATGAGCTATAAGGACGGGGTGTGCACGTTCAACTGGAGACCGGTCAGGCCAATCCCCCAGGATGATGATTTCTTTGAAAATGTCTGGCGTGAGTTCCGGAAGGACGGGAACATCAGGTAGAAACTGCAGTCTTCAGCCTCATGCCGTCAATGAAGACCGCTTCGCCTTCCTCCGCGTAAATTCCAAGAAGTGTTCCTGTGAAGCAGTTGCCGCATGTACAGCCGGTTGTTAGACCGGCATATGAGATCCTGTTCACCAGAACGCCTGCTGCATAGAACTCATAGTGCTCACGCGTCGTGATTATCCTGAGCTCAATGGAGTCATCGCAGACTGCAATCTCCTTTTCCTTTGTAACTGCACCAAGATCGTGGACATGCCTGTACATCGAGGCAACTATACCTGCGCCGTTTTTCCTGATTCCCATGCGTGCATGATAGTTTGTCTGAAGCCAAGCACAGACTCCGGCGGTTCCTTTCAGTCTTGAAAGGTCGAGCTTCACAATAAGCTCACTCTTAAATTCAGGCTGCCTGATAAGAAGCATGGTCGGGTGTCCGAGAGGAGTTTCAAGTCTCTCCTGACCTACAAGTGTGATCTCACCGGTTTTCTTATTCTGTATGTAACACTCGTCCTTTGGTACTCTGACCTTGAGAACGGGATAGTCTGAGAGCGGTTTTCTGAAATCCACGAACTGGTCCTGTCTCTCTTTCTGCTTTGCAGGTACTATGTCAGGCATCTCAAGCTCCACGTGACCGCCATCTCCTATCACGGGCCAGCCGTCTGCTGTCCATGTGACAGGTGCCATGAAGGTCTCACGTCCCAACGTTGTCAGAGGGATGTCCGTGTTTTTTCTTGTGGCAAGAAAAACTGCTATCCATCTGTCATCTCCGAGGTCAATCATATCCGCATGACCGGTGCATTGAATTGCGTGACCCTTTCTGCTGGCATGTGAGAGTATAGGATTGTCCGGGCACTGCTCATATGGCCCATGGATGTCCCTGCTTCTGAGGGCGCACACATGGTGCCCCATGCCTGTTCCGCCCTCAGCCAGGATCAGATAGTACCAGCCGGCTCTGAAGTAGATGTGGGGGGCTTCGGTTGAGCTTCCTCCGCAGCTTCCGCAGATGGGCTTGAACGGCTCAAGCATCTCTCCGGTGTCGGGGTTGATGAACGCTCCGAATATTCCCCGGGATTTTGTGTAAGGGTCGGTCTCCCCGTTGGACGTGTAAAGACAGCGCCCGTCCTCCGTGAAGAACAGGGAAGGGTCTATTCCTGTCTTCCAGATGAATGCGGGCTTGGTCCAAGGCCCATGAATGTTATCTGAGGACACCACGAAATTGAATTTTAGGTATTTGTTTGTGGTGACCATATAAAAACGTCCGTTATGATGCCTCAGAGTGGCAGCATAAAGTCCGAGGCTGTCAGGAGACTGTGTCAGATCAAGATGATCCTCAGTCTTGAGCGCGCTGTCACAGTAGCTCCAGTTCACCAGATCCTTGCTCTCCCAGATTGTCACCCCCGGGAAAAACTCGAATGTGGAAGTCACAATATAATATGTTCCATCAGCAAAACAGATGGACGGATCCGGATTGAAGCCTGATATTATCGGATTACTGAACATGGTCTCAGCGTAATGCCGGGCGGGTTTCACGTCAACAGGCAAATTTTGACATGTCAGTTTTTAATCTGTCAATTTACAAGTCGGAGAAACCGATTCGATAATGGAGGTACTAAGAGGAGACTGACTTATGAAATCGCTTAAGTCAACAAAGGCAGCAGATGGAGTCCTGATTCGGGATCCATTGTCGAAGCGCCTTAAAAAGGATTGGAAAAAGAACAAGGGACTGTATTTCCTGTTCCTGCCCGTTCTTGCTTACTATATTATCTTCCAGTACGGTCCCATGGCGGGCCTTCTGATCGCGTTCCAGAACTACAAGCCCATCAAGGGTGTTTTCGGAAGCAAATGGGTTGGCTTGAAGAACTTCAAGGACTTCTTTGAAAGCTACTATTTCTGGAGAGTTCTGCGAAACACCATCAGGATCAGCGTCACCAACCTTATCTTCAGCTTCCCAATGCCGATCATCCTGGCGCTCATGATCAACGAGCTCAGGACCAAGTATTACAAGAAGGCAGTCCAGACAATCACATATCTGCCGCATTTCATCTCCCTGGTTGTCATCATGTCCATGCTGAGTGACCTGACATCCAGAAACGGTGCAATAACACAGTTTCTGGCCAACTTCGGGTTCACTCCCACCACAATGATTCAGGAGCAGAAGTACTTCCTTCCTCTTTATATTATCTCCGGTATCTGGCAGAACGTGGGATGGAACTCAATCATCTACCTCTCTGCGATTGTTGCGATTGACGCGGAGCTTTACGAAGCAGCCAAGATTGACGGTGCCGGCAAGATGAGACAGCTCTTCTCCGTCACATTGCCGTGCCTGCTTCCTACAATCATCATCATGTTCATCCTGCAGATGGGCAAGATGTTCAACGTCGGACATGAGAAGATCCTCCTGATGTACAACCCGCTCACATATGAGGTGGCGGATGTCATCAACACATATGTGTACAGCCAGGGTCTTGTGAACATGAACTGGAGCTATTCTGCTGCTGTCGGAATGTTCAACTCAATTGTCAGCTTCCTCCTTGTCTGGGGTACCAACAAGTTCAGCAAGAAGCTCAGCGGATCAAGTCTTTGGTGAGGAGGTGCGGCATGTCTGAAAACAACGTTATGATCAAGTCAAAGAAAGTAAGATATACCGTTGGCGAGCAGATCTTCCACGCTGTGAATGTGATTATCTGCGGCCTTCTCTCGCTGGCAGTCCTCCTGCCCATCCTGAACATCCTCTTCGGTGCGTTCTCTGACCCTTATGAGGTCATGAAGCATTCCGGCCTGTTCCTGTATCCTATAAAACCGACTCTTTACAACTTCAGCCTTGTGTTCAAGAATCCCAGCATCCTCACGGGCTACATGAACACAATATTCGTCGTGGTTGTCGGTACTGCACTGAATGTCCTGCTGTCACTGATCGGCGCATATGTGCTCTCCAGAAAGGATGCCATGCTGGTCAAAGGTCTGACTCTGATGATTGTCTTCACGATGTATTTCCAGGGTGGAATCATCCCGTCATACCTTGTTGTGGAGTCGCTGGGACTGATCAACTCCAGGTGGTCCCTGATTCTGCCGGGAGCAATAAGCACATTCAACATGATTGTCATGAGGACCGCCATGGCTCAGGTTCCGGACAGCCTGCCGGAATCAGCCATGATAGACGGCGCCAAGCACCATCAGGTCCTGTTCCTGATAATGACTCCTCTCTGCAAGGCAACGGTGGCGGTCATTGTCCTTTACTATGCGGTGGCACACTGGAACTCATGGTTCGGCGCGTTCCTCTATTTGAGGGATAAGGCAAAGTACCCGCTCCAACTGATCCTCAGGCAGATCCTTTTCCAGGACGAGACAAACAGCATGGCGGCAGAGTCACTTGCTCTGTCCAGTGAGGCGGTCAAGTACGCGACAATCGTCGTGGCGACCGTACCAATTTTGGCAGCTTATCCGTTCCTGCAGAGATACTTCGTCAAGGGTGTCATGGTCGGAGCCGTGAAGGGGTGATGAGATGATAATTCCGGGCATGGTCAGCGCAACATTCAAGGATCTCAGCATAGAAGATGTCCTGTCCATCATGGGCAAGGCGGATCTGAAGGTTATTGAGTGGAGCGAGAATCATCATATAGAGGCCGGAAATCTTTCAATGGCCCGTGAAGTTGCATCAAAAACTGCGGATAAGGGCATTGATATTGCCGGATATGGCTCATACTACAGGCTCGGAAAAGGCATGGATATCCGCGTGAGCCTTGATACCGCATCGGTGATGGGATGCACCCAGATGAGAATCTGGGCGGGATCTAAGGCATCGGCTGATGTGACTGCTGATGAGAGGCAGACACTGGTTGATGAGCTTGACGAGGCTCTTGAGATTGCCGGTTCTTACGGAATTATCCTCAACCTGGAGTGGCACAAGGATACCCTTACGGATACTAATGAGTCTGGCTTTGAGCTTCTGAAGCAGGTTGACAACCCCTGGCTCAGGACCTTGTGGCAGCCGACCCAGGCCCTGTCATTCGATCAGAGAGCAGAAGGCCTTGAAATGGTGGTGCCTTATCTTTCCTATCTCCATGTCTATTACTGGGACGAGACAGGAAGAAGACCCTTTTCAGAGGGGATTGAGCACTGGAGAAGGTATTTCTCCCTGCTTGATGAGAAGAGCGTTTATCCTGCGCTTCTGGAGTTTGTGAAAGGAAACACGGAAGAGCAGTTCCTTATGGATGCAAAAGCTCTTAAGGAGCTTATTGAAGAGATTTGAGAAGGGAGAGCTTATATGGCTGACATGCATGTTGAATGCTTTGACATGATTAACCCGTTTGTGATTGCCTCAAGCCCTGCTACAAGGGGTGCTGACAATGTGATCAAGAGCTCCGCCTGCAAGCCGGGTGCAATCACTATGCGCAACTTCGGACATGGTATGGGTGGAGGCGGATTCTTCTATCCGTCATTTGATGCCGTCCTGAAGGGACAGCCTGCGTTCCATTCCCATGCTGTGGGAAGGCAGCTTCCTGACACCATGGCGAATCTTGACCAGTACTGTGAGGAAGTCAGACGTGCAAGAAGAGACATGTATCCGGAGACCAAGCTCTGGGCTTCAGTCGGCCACTACCATGACATTGAGAAATATCCTGACTGGAAGGACAGATGGAAGAGGGAGGCCCGTGAGGTCGTGAACGCCGGAGCAGATGCAATTGAGCTCCATTTCAACACTCCAGGTGTGGCCACAGCCTCAGACCGTCAGTTCAACTACTATCAGCTTGTCTCAATCTGCACCAAAATGATCAAGGCCGCTGTTCCCGGAACCCCCGTGATGGTGAAGCTTGCCATCGAGGACTGTGACTGTCTCACATCAATCCGCGAGGCTGTGGCTGCAGGTGCCGATGCCGTAGGACCCACTGCAAGATGGAAGGCCTTCTATTTTGACTTGGACTACAAGACAACACAGCCCAGACCCGGCTCAGGTTATGGCGGGACACAGGCGAACCCGCTTGTCTGCTTTGAGATTGCGGATGCACGTAAGAGCGGAATCACAATCCCCATGTACGCCGGAGGCGGTGTCTTCTCCTATGACCAGGCTCTCAGATACATCATGGCAGGAGCTGAGATGGTCCAGTTCGGAGCCATAGCATGCTCAGGCGGAATCAAGGTCTGCGAGAGAATCATCAGGCAGTGTTCCGACTGGATGGACAAGAACGGATACGCCTCAGTCAAGGAGCTTCAGGGTGTTGCGCTTGAGCTGTTCAATATGAACGGGGATTTTGCAAAGAAAAGACAGGAGAAACTGGGTGAGGCATACAGGCTCAGGGATTCGGATCCTGAGAAATGCATAGGATGCGGACGTTGTCAGGATGTCTGCTGGTACAAGGGAATAGAGGTCAAGGACAAGAAGGCCCACAAGACAGAGAACTGCATAGGTTGCGGTTACTGCTTCCAGGTATGTCCGACAAAGGCACTTGAGGTTGATGCTGCAGGCATACTCAAGAGCGCATGGGACTGATGAGGTATTAAGGATGGAGACAAGAGTCCTGCTCTGTGGAATGGGCGGCTACGGCGAGAATTACGTCAAGGAGTATCTTGAGAGGGATGTCCTGGGCTCTTCTCTTGTCGGAATCGCAGACCCGTTCGCGGAAAGAAGCCCCCTTTATGCCGATGTGAAGGCAAAAGGTATTCCCATATACGACTCTATGGACAGATTCTTCGAGCATGACAGAGCGGAACTTGTCATAATCTCCTCTCCCATCCATACCCATTATCCATATGTCATGTCAGCCCTGGACCATGGAAGCAACGTGCTTCTGGAGAAGCCGGTGTGCTTTGACATGGATCAGTTCTCAGAGATGATCGAGAGAAGCAGCCAGAGCGGGCTGTTCGTGGCTGTCGGTTATCAACTCAGTTTCTCAAAAGATGTGCTTGCACTTAAGAGTGACATACTTGACGGCGTGTACGGCAAGGCCATCAGGATGAAGACCATAAGGCTCATGAGGCGTAACGACATCTATTACAGACGTTCGAGCTGGGCTGGAGCCGTGCATTGTGGCGGAGAACTTGTTTATGATTCTCCATTCT
>JAFZUN010000092.1 GCA_017618315.1 Spirochaetales bacterium | reverse complement strand
TCTCCACATCGGTGAAGTATAACTTTCCGGCCTCGACTGCGCCGATGTACCATGGCCTTGTGGAAGCGGTGACCTGAATGGATGAACCGTCCTCCAGGACTTTTTGCTGCGGTAGGCTGTCAGTGATGAGGGTCACACCCTCGGGTGCTGACACAAAACAGGAGTTGAGCCAACCGGTTCTGAAAAGCGATTCCATGAACTCGGACATGTTTCCGAGAAGATACGCCTTTGATAAAGCATCATGGTTGGACGGACCGACACCTTCGTCATAAAGCAGCTGAGTACCCACCTCATACGGATCCAGCTCCCCCGGAGTCGGTACGAACTTTGAGCCGTAGTCCTCAGGAGAGGTTAAAACCGAATATGCGTATTCACCCAACATCCTGACATGCCCGCTGAGCTGCTTCATGAGGTTGTTCAGCATCATACCCTCGACACGGGTCGTCATGCTGATGGTCTCTTCCGCCATCTGGTTCAGGACAGTGGAAGAGAGTTCTCCGATCCTGGTGCTCTCCTCCTTACTGCCGGACTCGAATGCGGAACGTGTAAGAGTGTTAAGACCGATGATCACAATTATGAAGGTCACTGTTATGAGCAACAGCGACAGGAAGAAGACTGTGAACAGTTTCTTCTTGATTGAGCTTGGTTTTTTGTTACTCCCCTTCTTTTCCATGGCTGTTATCTGATGTCCTCGGTCTTGATCCAATCCTGATCATCATATGCACGGTTCTCACCGCACATAGCCCAGATGAATGTGTAGTTGCTTGTTCCGCATCCGGCATGGACTGACCATGACGGATTAATGACTGCCTCGTCAGTGTGCATGACTATAGTCCTTGTCTGGTTTGGCTCTCCCATGAAATGGAACACCACATTGTCCTTAGGAATGTCAAAGTAGAAGTAGACCTCCATCCTTCTCTCATGTGTGTGCATGGGCATTGTGTTCCAGACAGAGCCCTCCTCAAGATGGGTCAGACCCATTGAGAGCTGGCATGTGTCCAGAACATCAGGATGCAGGTACTGGTTGATTGTCCTCTCATTACTGGTTGCCTGTGAGCCCAGATGCTTGTGGATTGCCTTCTCGTACGGGACATGTGTCACCGGCTTAGGGGTATGGGCAGGTGTGGTGCAGATGTAGAACTTTGCAGGATTCTCCGGGTCATCTGATGTGAACTCGACCTTCTTTGTCCCCATGGGAAGATAGAGGCCGTCCCAATGTGCCATCTTGTACTCGGCACCGTCAGCATAGACCTTTCCGGGTCCTCCGATATTGATTGTGCCAAGCTCCCTTCTCTCCAGAACATATGTGACACCGAAATTCTTCCACGGGTCGATGTTCTTCTCAAGATCAAGCTTCTGCTTGACCGGCATGGCGCCCATCGTGACAATCCTGTCAACATGAGAGTAAACCGCACTTACATCATCAGCCTTGAAGATACCGGTGATCAGGAACTCCTCTCTGAGCTCCTCTGTGGTCATCCTCTTGAACGGCTCCTTGCCTGTTGAATACCTGATATCCATGTAGAATCTCCTGTCTCAAACTTTTATTACCTTTCAACTATAAATTATTTGCGCGTTTCTATCAAATAATATATTCTGATTTCATGCTTGATTTAGGTTTCAGAACACACGATTTCGGACGGAAATTCGACAATGCGGACCAGATCGGAGAGATTGTCTCCAGCTACAGGAAGAACGCCTGCCTGCATTTCGCGCCTTACAAGGTACTGGACAATGCCCCGAAACCAATGAACACCACGTGGGCTGATGACACCAGAAAGGCTCTCGACTCCCACGGAGTCAGAGTCGCAATACTGGGCTGCTACGTGAATCCGGTCCACCCGGATCCGGATATCCTTGAGCAGGAGCTTCAGAAGTTTGAGAACGGACTTGACGTGGCAGAAAGTCTCGGAGCGGGCATGGTCGCCACCGAGACAGGATCACTGGATGCTCGCAACATCAGGTGTGAGGAAACCTGGACGGACAAGAACTGGACACGCTTTCTGAACATCGTGGAGCACCTTCTGAAGAAAGCCGAGAAGAACAACGTGATAATGGCCCTGGAGGCGGTGGCAGACAAGAACACTATTGATGACCCAGTGCGCATGTTCCGCGTGATGGAGAACTTCAAGTCCCCCAACCTCCGCTGCCTGTTCGATGCCGTGAACATCTTGCCCATCAAGGGCGTGGACGACTTTGCCTCATGGTACGACGAAGCAGTCTCCATGCTGGCACCCTACATCCGCGCAATGCACCTGAAGGACTACGTATGGGCAGACAGCATGCCTGGCTATCCTTACGCAAAAGGCCCCGTGAAAAAAGGCAACATCGCCATCGGTGAAGGCATCTTCCCATGGAAGACGGTCTTCGGGATCTACAAGAAGTACGGCGTGGACAACGTCCCAATGACGCTGGAGAACTTCAGGCCCGATACCCTCAAGGCCAGCCTTGAATACATTGAGAAGACCTACGCTGAGGCCTGATGCCCCAACATAACATCAATCGGTGCAGCTTTTTCCGTACAAAAACGATTTTTGAATTCTGTACGGAAGATTTTTCATTTTTCTTCCGTACAAAAAACAATTTTTGATTTTGCACGGAAAAACCGGCTCACTTTGTCTCGTTTACAGCTTGCTGCGGATAATCTTGCCGCTGGTTGTCTTTGGAAGCTCATCACGGAACACCACAAGTCTGGGATACTTGTACGGCGCAGTGTGCTCCTTGACGTAGTTCTGGATCTCCTGCTTGAGCTCCTCGGTGGGCTCCGTTCCCTTTGTCAGGACTATGCTTGCCTTCACAATCTGGCCACGCACAGGATCCGGTGCAGGTGACACTCCGCACTCAAGGACATACGGGAGCTCCATGATGACACTCTCAATCTCAAACGGTCCGATCCTGTAGCCGGAGCTCTTGATGATGTCGTCAGTTCTTCCCACATACCAGTAGAAGCCATCCTCGTCTATCCATGCGGTGTCTCCGGTGTGGTAATAGCCGTCATGCCAGACCTCACGTGTCTTCTCAGGATCATTGTAATATCCGGTGAAAAGACCGCACGGGGCACCGTTTTTGACGTTGATTACAATCTCTCCGGTCTCACCTGCAGGAACAGGCCTGCCCTCGCTGTCAACCAAAGACACATCATAGATAGGAGCAGGCTTACCCATGGATCCGACCTTGTGACCGGCACCCACCATGTTTCCGATTATCATTGTGCTCTCACTCTGGCCGAATCCCTCATGGATCTGAAGTCCTGTGAGCTTCTCAAACTGCCTGTAAACCTCAGGGTTCAGGGCCTCACCTGCGGTGGTCATGTACTTGACGGATGAGAAATCATACTTGGAGAGGTCCTCCTTGATCATCATCCTGAGCATCGTAGGAGGCGCGCAGAAGCTTGTGATCTGGTATTTTGCGAACATCGGCATGATGTCAGCTGCATTGAAGCGGTCAAAGTCATAGACGAATGTGGCGCTCTCAGCAAGCCACTGGCCGTAGAGCGTGCCCCACATGGCCTTTGCCCAACCGGTGTCCGAGATCGTGAAGTGAAGTCCGTCATACTGGGCGCAGTGCCAGTACTTTGCAGTGTGGAAGTGCCCAAGCGGGTACTTGTGGTTGTGCATGGCGATCTTCGGATATCCGGATGTTCCTGATG
>JAFZUN010000091.1 GCA_017618315.1 Spirochaetales bacterium | reverse complement strand
ATCAGGCGGCCGCCCGGAATCTTTTCGATCATCTCGAAATACCGGAGAGCCACCCTGGAGGCCTTTTCAATGTCCGCCCTGCGGACAAACGGCCGAATCAATAGGGCTTTCCGTCCTGAAGGACAACACCGATCTTCTGCCTGAGTGAGCGCAGGTTCAGCGTCTGGAGGTCCGCACCGTCATAGGTGATGAGACCCGAATCCGGTTTCTCGAATCCCAGAAGAAGGCGCATGATTGTTGATTTGCCGCAACCAGTGCGTCCCACAATTGCCAGATACTCACCGGCCTTGATGGTCAGATTCAGATGGTCGACGATGTTCGGGGTGGTAGGATCATAGCGGAAGCACACATCCTCAAGCTTGATGTTGCCTTTGAGTGATGACACGAGCTTCTTTGCCGAATCCACTTCCGGAACAGCTTCCAGTATAGGCTGGATCTGTGCGTAGAGCGGACGGATTCTGGTAAGTGAGTCAACCACTG
Organism: Spirochaetales bacterium; assembly: GCA_017618315.1. GTDB lineage: Bacteria > Spirochaetota > Spirochaetia > Sphaerochaetales > Sphaerochaetaceae > UBA9732. The sequence continues at coordinate 3,112 of JAFZUN010000091.1, read as the reverse complement.
AGGACAATGCTGAGATGGCTCCTGCTACAAGGCCGAAAGCTGAGTTGAATGCATAGTAGTCAGAAAGCGAGATTCCGCTTGCCAGTGCCTTGGAATAAATGAAGATCCACCCGATCAGGCTGACTGCCGTTATGAGCACAGGGCAGAAGATCATGAATAAGGGCGGTCTGAAAAGGGCATCCGCTGACTTCTCAAATGCATTTGCCCACTGGCCGTAGATTCGTTTCTCTGCACCGACAAGCTTGATCTTCTGCATTCCGTAGATGGTGGAGTAGGCAAGTGAGTTCTCCTGGTTCTCCAGAAGGAGCTGTCTCTGCTTCACCTTTGATGAGACAAATCCAAGCACTATGTACAGTGCAAACTGAAGCACTATGATTATGACGGCAATCGGAGCCAGTGACGGGGCATAGTGGATGATCTGCCCGATATAGACCAGTGAGAACAAAGAGGTCAGGACTGAGGAATACACCAGGTTGCCCAGTAAGTTGGAGAATACCCTGCAACCGTACATGCGGTTGCTGAGGTTTCCCGCGCTGTTCTCTCTGAAGAAATGCACCGGAAGCAAAAGGAGCCTCATGACAAGCGCTGACTCGAATGCAGTGGAGTTCCGGTTGTTGATCCTGGACAGGACAAGTGTCTTCAGCGATGTGAACATGACAGATGAGATACTCATTGAGAGCAGGAACACCGCCACTCCGAAGAACAGGCTCATGCTGTTCGAGTAAATCACTGTTGAGAAAATAATCTTTGTGACCCTGGGGATGAACATCTGAATCAGTGTGGCCAGAGCCAGGAACACCAAAAAACGTACCCTGTCCGATGTGGTGTGGGCCTCCCAGTGGAAGCGGATCACATCCTTGAAGTTGAGGCTTCTCTGGGGAAGGGGCTTGTAGAAGACAATGGCGTCCTCGTCAAATAGCTTCTCCTCCTTGTCTGTGACGTGGACCCTCTTTCCTGCTTTTTCATCAAAGAACTCGTAACCGCCACGTCTTGCAGGAATCAAAGCGCATGCCTGACGGTTATCCTTGAAGAAGGCTAGCATGGGGCCTGAGGCATCCTTGTGCCATCCCTTCTCGAGGTAAATGTCACGTGTCATGATTCCTGACGGGCGCAGCAGGAACTCCATCTGGTCATTGAGGTCCCGGATATCACTGGGAAGCTCCTTGGCCTTGATTCCGAAGTACTTGAGAACCCGTCCTATATCATCTTCTGCTGAGCCTGTGTTGCCGTACTCTTTCTTATGATAACTTGAGACAACATCTCCAAGTTTGCGGTTTGCCTCGGAGAATACTGAGTCATCCGATTCTTTACGTTGCTTTATCTGTTCGTCAAACCAACTCATCCTGTTCTCCTTACTCGCTCTTGACCAGTTCGGCGTAGAGGCCGTCCTTCTTCAGAAGCTCATTGTGTGTGCCACGCTCCATTACGTGCCCGTGCTCCAGCACAATGATCTCATCGCAGCTCCGGATGGTTGAAAGCCTGTGGGCTATCACTATACATGTTATGCCACGGTCCTTGATGCCCTGTACGACATCGAACTCGGTCTTTGCATCAAGTGCACTTGTGGCCTCATCCAGGATGATGATGGTGGGTTCCTGCGCAAGGACCCTGGCTATCTCAAGCCTCTGCCTCTCACCTCCTGAGAAATCCTTTCCCTCGGGAGCGAGCTTGTGCCTGTAGCCGTCCTCACGTTTCATGATGTCGTAGTGGATCTGGGCGTCCCTGGCCGCCAGGATCATCTCGAAGTTCTCTATTGTGTTGTCCCACATCTTGATGTTGTTCTCGATTGTGTCCTCAAAGAGAATGATGTCCTGATCCACGACAGCCAGTGATCCGCGGAAGACGCTGTTATCGATATCAAGCAGGTCCTTGCCGTCAAAGGTTATTGAGCCCTTCCAAGGCTGGTACAGTCCGGAGATCAGCTTTGCAAGAGTGGATTTGCCGCAACCGGACGGGCCGACAAAAGCCACGCTCTTACCGGGCTTGAGGTCCAGGTTGAAGTTCTCGATCAGAGGATCATCCAGACGTGAGTAACCGAAGCTGATGTCCTTCATGGTGAGCTGACCGGAAAGCTTCTTGTAGGTCTCTTCCTGGCTACTGCTGTTGTCTTCAGACTCGCGTTTCCTCCATGAGATGTCCTCTTCGGTCTCCATGACGTCGTCAATGCGCTCCATGTCGGCGTGCATCTCCTGAAGGTCTTTCCTGAAGCCTATAAGCGCGTTGGCAGGAGCCGTGAAGAGGGTGAGGATTCCCTGGAATGCCATCAGGGAACCGGGAGTGAACTGTCCGTGCATTATCAGCAGGGCACCGACAATCAGAACAAGGTTTCCTGATATTCCTGAGACAATCTGGGGAACCATGCCCAGATGCTGGTTGACCTTGTTGGCCTTGTTCTGCTGTGCCACGACATTAGCCTGATAGCCTGACCAGAGCTCGAAATATCCGTTCTCCGCACCGCTTGCCTTGATTGTCTCTATCATCTGGATTCCCGCCGAGAGCGTTCCTCCCATGATGCCGTTGCTGGTCATCTGCTCGCGTGTTATGCGTGTGATCTTTTTTGCGATGACCCTTCCGATGATTGCATTGATCAGGACCGATGCCACTCCGATTATCGCCAGAATGACACTGTAGCTGACCATTATCCCCAGATAAAGGGCCATCATTACAATCTGAAGAACCAGCGGTCCGAATATGGTTACAAGTTTTCCTGCGACCTCAACGCTCAGTTTCTTGCGGAAGTTGATGTCTCCTGTGAGCCTGCTGGCGAAAAAGCTAAGTGGCATCTTAAGGACATGCCACATGTAGGAGGTGCTGCTCACAACGGAGATTTTTCCGTTGATGCGGTTCATGTAGTATGCCTTGATTGCCTGAACAATCAGTTCCACGATTGTCACTGCACTCAACAGGTACAAAAACGGTTTCTCCCAGCTCTTGTAATCCCCGGTCAATAGTCTGTCTAGGAACAACCTGGACATGCCCTGACGGAAGATTGTGAGCATGCTGATCAGGAAGGTTGTCATAAGGACGAAGAACAGTGCAACCGACATATGGTTCAGACGTTCTTTTATGAACTCCGTCAGTGTCTTGCGGTGTCCCTCTGGCACAAATGACT
>JAFZUN010000090.1 GCA_017618315.1 Spirochaetales bacterium | reverse complement strand
CGTCCGGCATATGGGAAGATGGAGAACTTATCTGATCCGCTGTGGATGGAGATCTTGTATCCGAAGTGTCTTGAAATAGCCGCATGGATCTTCATCTCTGCCGCAAACTGCTTCAAATCTCCTATATAATCAATACCCTTCTGGAACTCACCGCAGAATCTCGGAGCCACTGTTGAGACCCTGACACCCTTTCTGGTCAGCTCGTTTGCCACGAAGAAATGCTGTGCCGGCAGGGTCGGAGTCATTGTCTCGTCAATTGAGACCTCGAAGTCTGCCACCTGCTTTCCGTCCTTCATGATCAGATTGAAGAAGATATTGATCGCATGCTTGATGGCCTCGGTGTAGATGAGTGCTGTCCTCTTGTAGAGCTCCTCATCAAAGGTGATTGTCACACCCTCGCCGACATCGAAGCTCTTGTTCATGTAGATGTCCTCGAGCTCCTTGTTCGGAACGTACTTTGCAAAGACCTCAGCCTTTGAGAGACCGTCGATTGAGTTATCGATCTGCTCGCTGCAGTCCAGTGTGATCATGGTACATCCGCTCTCAAGGGCATAGGAGACCTCCTCAGCCTTCTTGACGTGGTCACCGTCTGCGCCCCATCCGGTTGTATAGCCGCATCTGAAAACGGCGAAGCTTGCGCTGTCAATGACATCAGGGAATGTCCTGTTTGTCAGGTTCAGCTCTCTGATTGACTGCTGTGAGAGAATCGGTGTGATCTCGGTGTACTTCTTGAAGACCCTGAGATGTCCGTCAGTTGCAATACCGAGGCGGTCACCCACTCCCATTGTCTTGTCCCTGTCAAGGACTCTTGAGGGAGCTGTCCATGGGTAAAGGGCACGCATCTTCTCTGCGTTGGCATGTGAGAGCGGTGCCAGTGTCCAGGCCTTTCCGTCAGAAGTGACGGACTCACCCTCAAAACCGAGTTTCGGATCAGCGACATAATAGTCTCTGTCCTCTGCGGCAACCATGAAAAGGTTGTCATGCACTGAATCCTTGTAGACGTCGAACTTGCGACCGTCAGCTGTAATGAACATAACGTATTCCTCCAAAGCAGGCGCAACCTGCCAGTTTTCTTTTGCTCTGTTTTCATCTTAGTTTGAAAACGTTTATTAAGCAACTGAAATATCAGTGGAAATCCGATGAATTTTATACTATAATGAAGTCATGCTGACCGATGTCGTATACAACGATCTGAGAGAGAAGATCCTCAGCCTGACCCTGAAGCCCGGCACAGAGCTGAGCTTCACCAACCTGAAGCCTCTTTACAACGTGAGCATCTCACCAATCAGGGATGCCCTGAAGCATCTCGAGAACGAGGGCCTTGTGGAGATCCGGCCGCAAAGCGGAACATCGGTGGCGCTGATAGACATGGCCAAGGTCAGGGACGAGCGCTTTAGGCGCCTTTATCTGGAGCTCGGTGCAGTTGAGAAGGCATTTGACCGCGGAATAAGCAAGCAACTCATTTCACAGTGGGAAGATAACATAGCCAAACAAAAGGACGCATTCGCATGCAGGGACACCATCACGTTCCTTGAGTTGGACAACAGTATGCACCGACTGCTCTTTGAGGCATGTGGCCATGAGAAGGTGTTTGACTCCATGCTTGCCACAAGCGGCAACTACCACCGCATCCGTATGGTCAGCTATCTCTTTGATGAGATATTCTCCAACACCATTGACCAGCATATCACCATCCTCAATGCCCTGAAGGCCAACTCCATTGACATGGTGACCCAGCTTGAGCGCAACCACATCTCCAAGATAGACATCGAGACCTCAGGCTATCAGAAGGCCTACCCGCAGTATTTCAAGTAGTCCATAAGTAATATATCAGTTGGATTCGTTGTAGTTCGTGAAACTCGTGAGCTTCGTGCAACTCGTGAGCTTCGTGAAACTCGTGCAATCCGTGCAACCCGTGAGAACCACATAAGACAAAAAAAGACACAGATGCCACTACAGCTCTGTGTCTCTCAAGATAAATAAGAGTATCTTTTACTCGATTGTGAAGAAATCCAGCAGACCTGTGACAGACAGTACGCTGCGCACAATCTCCGGGACATTCTTGAGGATCATTGTCCCCTGCTTCTTCATGACCTTGTATGCGGAGAGAAGGACACGGACTCCAGCGGATGAGATATACTCAAGATCCTTGATGTCCATGACAAGTTCTGTGACATCGCCCAGTGAAGCAGCGATATCATCGTTGAGCTCCGGAGATGTGTTTGTGTCCAGTCTTCCTGAGACTGTGTATGTGAGCTTGGTTCCTTCCTTAACTTTCTTGAATTCCATTTTATCCTCCCTGGAACAATTCCCATTATCTAACTTTTTTATGATGTTCCGCAAGCATTGCCGGCGGTATCCGATCAAAATTTCTTGGTGATGGTCAGGATATTCCTGTTATCACGCCTCTCATACACCATGGTGTCCATGCTCTTCTTGACCATGTAGATACCAAGACCTCCGATTTTCCTCTCCTCAGCATTGAGGGTCACGTCCGGATCCGGCTTGCTCACCGGATCAAACGGCTTGCCCTCATCGATGAACGTGAGGATCATGGTTCGCGGATATTTCTCAATTCCCATCCTGATCCATGCCTTGCCCGGCTTGCCATCATAAGCATAGCTCGCGATATTGACGAATATCTCCTCTACAGCAATATCGATGTTCATCATATTCGGCGCAGGACAATCCTCTGCTTCTAGATGTGAGTCAACAAAGGAAAGCACCTGGTCAAGGTTCTCAACCTTTGCATCTAACTCAAGCTCATCCATGTCAACAGCCTCCTTGTTTCCTTTATACTTGAAACACAGCATGGTGATGTCATCAAACTGCTCAGCTCCTGCAACAAACTCATCAATCCCGCTCCTGACGTTTCTGAGGACTTCCTCAGGGAGCGCATCCGGATTCCTGTTCAGGGCTTCAATCATCCTCTCCTCTCCGAAAAGACAGTTGTTGGAATCAGTTGCCTCTGTTACACCATCAGTATACTCAAAGAGGGAATCACCGGGTGAGAGCTTGAATTCATGTTCCTTGAAGATCATACCCTCCATCATTCCCAGAACAGGAGAATGCGGGTATTTGACAAGTTCATACTTCTTCCCGGATCTTCTCAACGCCGGATGCTCGTGACCTGCGTTTGCGGCAATTCCGGCTCCTGTCCTCAGGTCAATTATAGCCAGCCAGACAGTCACGAAGAACTGAGTCTTGTTCCCGTCACACAGTTGGTTGTTCACGTCCTCGAGAATCTCAGACGGAGATCCGCCCATCATGGCCCTGTTCTTCAGAAGGGTCTTGGCAATAACCATGAACAATGCCGCAGGAACGCCCTTTCCGGAGACATCGGCCATGACAAGCGCCAGATGGTTGGGGTCTGTGAGGAAGAAGTCATAGAAGTCACCTCCGACCTCCTTTGCAGGACTCATGGTCGCATAAAGGTCAATTTCGGTCTTCTGCGGATAAGGCGGGAATATGCTCGGCAGCATATCAGCCTGGATTTGTGTTGCCACATTGAGCTCTGCACCGATCCTCTCCTTCTCTGCCGTGATGGTTGTGATCTGCTTGATGTAATCCTTTGTCTTTGTCGACAAGTCCTCAAATGCCCGGGCCAGGATCTCAATTTCATCATTTGTGAGATAAGACTGCTCAATCTTGAAATCGAATGCAGAGCCTTTGAGTGACTTAATCTTGTTGGTCATTTTATTCAGCGGCCTGACAACCTTTCCGGATACAGTCAGCGAGATGGCAAGACCGACCGCGGAAATAGCCAGGATAATTGAGATACCTGTGATTCCGAAATTACGCAGGATTGCCGCGATCTCATCACTTGTCCCTTCAGAGATTTCCACGAGACTCTGCTGCATCTCCTGTGACGGACGTTCGACAGAAGCCACATCAACAACCGATATAACCGCCCATCCGATTGACTCCATCTTCCTTCCGACCATGTAGTATTCCTGGCCTTCAAGCTCCACCTTGGCGAAATCGTTGCTTCCGTTCAGGACATCAGTTATGAAGATGGAGAAATCATTTCCGAGAGTCCTGAGGTCAGTGGCATCACTTGAGACCTTGGCGGCAAGAACACCTGTCTGTTTGGGTGAGAAAATCACATGGCCTTTCTGGTTTATCAGGAACATGAAGGTATTGGCCTTGTCGAACTCACTCACCTCATCATCGATCATGTCAAGGAAGAGGTCCGCACCAACAACCACCGAAAGCTTGCCGTTGACGTATACGGGCATTGAGCAGACAATTCCTATGGAATCAGAGAAATAATCCTTCTCCACATCGGTGAAGTATAACTTTCCGGCCTCGACTGCGCCGATGTACCATGGCCTTGTGGAAGCGGTGACCTGAATGGATGAACCGTCCTCCAGGACTTTTTGCTGCGGAAGGCTGTCAGTGATGAGGGTCACGCCCTCGGGTGCTGACACAAAACAGGAGTTGAGCCAACCGGTCCTGTAAAGGGATTCCATGAACTCGGACATGTTTCCGAGAAGATACGCCTTTGACAGAGCATCATGGTTGGACGGACCGACACCTTCGTCGTAAAGCAGCTGAGTACCCACCTCATACGGATCCAGCTCTCCCGGAGTCGGTACGAACTTTGAGCCGTAGTCCTCAGGAGAGGTTAAAACCGAATATGCGTATTCACCCAACATCCTGACATGCCCGCTGAGCTGCTTCATGAGGTTGTTCAGCATCATTCCCTCTACACGGGTCGTCATG
>JAFZUN010000089.1 GCA_017618315.1 Spirochaetales bacterium | reverse complement strand
GGAAGCTTCTCCTTTCCGGCAAGCTCCCTGAGCTCGAGCTGAGCCTCGCAGAGCTTGGTGATAACGGGCTGTGCGGCGGCAATTGCATCGAGCATGTTCTGCTCGGAAACCTCATGGGCTCCGCCTTCGACCATCGTGATGCCCTCACGGGTTCCGGCCACGACGATGTCGAGATCGGACTCTTCGATCTGCTTGAATGTGGGGTTGATGACATATTCACCATCGACAAGAGCCACGCGGACACCGGCGATAGGTCCGTTGAACGGAATATCGGAGATGGTGACTGCGGCACTTGCCGCGTTGATTGCGATGATATCAGGTGTGTTGATCTGGTCTGTGGAGATGACTGTGGGAACAATCTGGATCTCGCGGCTGAAGGCCTTGTCGAACAGAGGGCGCATCGGACGGTCGATGAGACGGCTTACGAGGATCTCCTTGTCCTTCGGCTTGGCTTCTCTCTTGAGGAAGCCTCCGGGGATCTTTCCGGCGGCATAGTACTTCTCGTTGTACTCGACTGAGACCGGTACATAATCAAGCGGCTGGGACGGTGCATCCCCGCAGCAGACTGTGGCAATGACTGCAGAGCCGGCATAGTGTGCGTAAACGGCTCCGTTTGCCTGCTTGGCGATCTTTCCTGTCTCGAAAACAAGGTAATCGTCACCAAGCTTCACTGAAACTTTCTTTACTTCTGACATTTTCTTTCCTTTTTCTTTCTTTTTCTTCTTTTTTGTTCTTTGTTCCATCTTGTTTTGCAGCAACAAGTTGCATGCCGCAGCAACTGTTTTGCGTTAAAACCCGGGAACTGGTGGCAAGACATACTCAAGGCTCCGTGTTACCGGAGCCTTGAACTGAATGTCTTACTTTCTCAAGCCGAGCTCTGCGATCAGCTTTCTGTAACGCTCGATATCAGTGTTCCTGAGGTACTTGAGAAGTCTCCTTCTCTGTCCGACCATCTTAAGAAGACCTCTGTTGGAGGCGTGATCCTTCGGATTGGCCTTGAAGTGACCCTGAAGATCATTGATTCTTGCTGTGAGAAGTGCAATCTGAACCTCTGTTGCACCCGTGTTCTTTTCGTCACCGCCGAACTTTGTGATGAGCTCCTGCTTTGTTTCCTTGGTAACCATTCGTTACGCTCCTAGGAATGTAATCCCATCCGGAATCATCCGCACAGGCAGCTCCAGAGCCAGACGGTTCTCTGAAACGAAGGCCTCACCATCTATGCTGATGCCTTCTGCTGTCGCTCTCACCTTGTACTTCCCTGCTTTAGGCAGAAGAAGTCCAAGAGTGCGGACGTCAAATAACAGGCGTGTTTGACTCGTATCCGTCAGGCTTTCCTCCAGAACGGAAGCGCCTCTCAGGTCAAGACTGTACGCTCTGCCAAGCAACCCGGATGCTTTGTCCGGATTACCTGTTAGGAGACACCCGCGTATCAGAGAGCTGCTTACCACCTCGCCGTCTTTGACAACGGATGGAATCACCCTGAGATATGCAGATGAAGTATATTTGGAAAGCAGCTCCCTTATCTCGGACGGGCCTACGCTGTTAGCTCTGGCACCTGCCCGGAAGCTGTCTCCAACAACCATCGCCCTGACCTCATACGACGTACACAGGAGGGCAATGAACTCCTCACCCGACAGTTTACTCATATCGGAGGAAAAGTCAATTACACAATGATAATTAATTCCTCTATCCGCCAACATTTCTTCAAGTTCAGCACGGCTTTGGAGAGCAGGCATGGCAGGAGCTGAATGGCTTACCATCTTCGGGTTTGATGAGAATGTGATTGCTACACTCTGGGCCTGAAGGTCTCTTGCCAGCGAAACTGTCTCATCAATGATCCTCTGATGTCCCAGATGCATGCCGTCAAAGACACCTATAGTGATGACACATGGAGTATCGTTGAAGAAATAATCGGCAAACGGCTTAGTCCTCATTATGCACCTGACAGATTATCTTGTTTTCCTTTATAGAATAAACACATACAGGAGAACCCCCGTTCATCAGGATGGCATAACTGCTTCCTGAAGGGATCCTATCTTTTACTGAGCCTTTCACGTAGCCGTTAGTGGCCTTGAAAGCCTCCGTCTCGTCTATCTCAACCTCAATACTTCCCGGAAGCATCCTGAGAAACTCACGTCCCTCGGGAATGCTGGCCAGAGCATTCTCATCATCGAATCTCACAGCATCCTCCACCCTGAAAGGTCCTATCTGAGTTCTGTAAAGGGACTTCACGTAGGCAGAGGATGAGCACATGTGCCCCAGGTCTCTTGCAAAAGATCTGATGTATGTTCCCTTTGAGACATGGAGCCTGACTGTGAGAAGCGGAGCCTCCCATGAGAGCACCTGTGCCGAATAAATGTTTATCAGACGAGGAGAAAGACCAACATCAGATGCGCCTGAGCGTGCCATCTGATAGCTTCTCTTTCCGTTGACATGTATTGCGCTGTATACAGGCGGAAGCTGCATCTGCTCACCCGTGAGCCTTCTGACTGCGGAAATCACAACCTCCTCAGACGGAACGGGAGAGGTCTCTATAACCTCTCCCTCCGGATCAAGAGTATCTGTCATGCGTCCGAACTCAATGACCGCCTCATAGGTCTTGTCCAGCCCCATGAACGCGGGAACCATGTGAGTGTAGCTTCCGCACAGCACAATCATCAGGCCGTGCGCGAACTTATCAAGCGTCCCGCAATGGCCTGTCTTCTTGTTGACATTGCGCTTTATCCTTCCCAGACAATCGAATGAGGTAATCCCCTCACCTTTGTCCACCAGAAATATAGCGTTTCTGCCCATTCTCACTGCTTGATGCTCTCCAAAAGCGCATCAATCCTGGCGGCATCACGCTCAGTGGTGTCCGCCACGAAGTTCAGCTTGGGCGTATTCTTGGTCTTGAGCACCCTTGCTATGCGTGCCTGGATGAATCCCGCGGCACTCTGCAGGGCAGCGACCGAGCTTTCAAGCTGTTTGTCCTCAAGGCATGAGACGTAAAGCGTGGCATAGGCGTTGTCCCTTGAGAGGGAAATGTCGTTTATGCTTGCAAAGCGGCTCAGCCTGGGGTTCTTGATCTCTCCGCTGACAATGAGGGTGTTCACCACCTCCATTATGCGGGCCTCGTTCCTGCTCTGGATATAGTCAGCCATCAGATGTACTCCCCTGTGTCCTCGAGCTTGCGGGCCTTCTCCTGGATCTCGACGAACTCAAAGGTATCGCCAACCTGGAGATCCTGGAAATCTGCAATTCCGATACCACACTCGAAGCCCATGGCGACCTCACGCACATCGTCCTTGAATCTCTTGAGCGATGTGATCTTCACGAGATCGTGGTTGATCTGGATGTTCTCCCTTATCACGCGGCAGTAGTTGTTGCGTTTGACGCTTCCGCTTGTGATGTAGCAACCTGCGACAATACCGACCTTGGGCACCTTGAAGACCTGTCTGACCTCTGCGGTTCCGACATCCACCTCGGTGCGCTCCGGACTGAGCATTCCCTCCATTGCGGCTTTGACATCGTCCACGACGTTGTAGATGATGTTGTACTTGCGGATCTCGATCTTCTCGGCATCGGCGCGGGCCTGTGCCTTGGGCGTGGGCCTGACGTTGAATCCGATGACAAGAGCCGGGTTCTCGGAAGCGGATGCCAGGTTGATATCGTCCTCGATGATGGCACCGGCAGCGGCACGGATGACGCGCACGCGGATCTCAGGCGTGGAGAGCTTCTCCAATGCGCTCTGGATGGCCTCGACAGAACCCTGCACATCACCCTTGATGATGATGTTGAGCTCCTGGACCTCGCCTTCCTG
>JAFZUN010000088.1 GCA_017618315.1 Spirochaetales bacterium | reverse complement strand
TCCCTGCAGGTGTCAGAGCAGAAGACCTCATCTATCAATGGTACAAGGACGGTGAGGTCAGGCAGCTGGACATGAAAGGCTCTTTCACCATAATAGCAGAGAGCGGACTTCATCGCTATGATGTGATTGTCAGAAGCCCCGTCGACGGCACAATGTGCGGTGCCTCCCTCTCACTGAACATCCCGTACTGAGAGGATCATTTTGGAGATGACAAGCCAAGAAATAAATCAAATCACGAGTCTTAAAGAGCAGCTTGAGAGTCTAATTCCTATAATTGTTTTAGTTAATCCAAATGATGTGCCATCTTTTTTTGATGGTAAAACAAATGAAGATAGAAAAATGAGAGTGATGTGGGCATATGATCAGGTACAAAGGAAGAATGTCGGTTCAGTGATCGGGGCAGTTGAGATTACAAAAACGGGGATTAACAATTCTTTGTTTCACGGACACAACAGATATAAGGCATGCTTATTCTCTGTACTTGACCAATTGATAGAAGGAGGAATTCTTGTTCACTCTCTAAAAGAGAAGGACGGAAGGTACAATTATATCCTGGCCAATCGGATTAAATTGGTAGAAGATGATCAATATGTCGGAATTGTCATTAAGGAGGACCATAAAGGAAACAAGTACTATACGCATACGATTTTTCAAAAAAAAATCTGGAAGGCAAAGAGTCAGGCTGCAAAGCAGAATGATACTCCAAAACTACATCCAGATATTTCTAAGGTAATATACAGCATTTTGAATGTCAATGACTAATTAACTTGCAAATCATCTGACGGTTGATGATCTCTTCGGCTGTGCAATTGAGTTCTGAAGAGAAGCGATTGTATTGTGCCTTGAGAATGGCCTGGTATACCTCTTCGCAGGTACCCTCATAGTCAGTCTCAGGCACAGTACATGGATTAGCTTTGAATATGTCTTTGATGCTTCCCTTGAAACGCGGACCAATTGATAGGACAACATCCAACTTGTAAAGTCTTGCAGCTGTTTCTGAGGAGCCTGCGAAACCATGCCAGATTATGCTGAAAGGCCTGTAACTGAATTCGGAGAGAATCTCAAGCATCAGGCCTGTGGAGTGGACGCAATGGAGGCTGACAAGCCTATTGTTTTCTATTGCGAATGACAGTTCTTCTCTGAGGATGTCCGCCTGCCTCCGGATGGGGATGATCTCTGCAAACCTCTTGTCTAGGCCAATCTCTCCCATATGGATGGAATTGTCTGGGAGAATGATCTCATATAGGTCTTTCTGCTTCTCTTCTGACCATTTGTCAGGGAGAAGACCTTCGAACCTCAACAGGCAAGCTTTAGGAGCTTCTTTTACAGGTTCTGCCGTGCAGACAAAGGCGTTGGGACTCGGATAATGGCTGTGGAAGTCTATCAGCATAGTCTGAGCGTAGCACATTCTTATGGTTGTAACCAGTTGGAAAAACGTGGGTTTAGTTGTTATTATGAATATGATGAGACGTTCAAAGGTGATTCTCATTCTGATTCTTCTCTTTATGTGCCTTGGAAGTGCGTTTGCATCCTTCAGCTTCCGTCCGTACGCCTCCGGATGGTTTGGGGTATCACTATGTCATCCAACTGCAGAATACCTTCAGAAAAGTGCAGGTAATGGGCAAAATGAGACACCGTTTTTCAGAACATCCTCTTCTTTCGGATTTGATATCCAGCTTCTGGAGGCCATGATAACGTTTGACGGTGGCAACGCTGTCAGCTTCGGGGCGGGCTTCTCCTATCTGAATGTTAGTGAGTCGCTACCATATGGCAGGAGCATCCTCAAGCCGTATTCGGGCTTCGGGTTCTCCTTTGATGCGGGCTATCATTTCAACAGCAGTTTTGACCTGAATGTAAAGTACCGCTACCTCTACTGCTCATTTACTGGTAGCTGCAGCAATCTGATAGTTCAGGACATAGAGCTGGCACCGAGCTATGCTCTTGTCTCCCCATGGGCACTTGATATGTGTATCAGTCTTCCTCTGACCATGTCAATCAAGGCTGATTCTGTGAGCTTCAGGGCTGGTTTTTCCATTTTGGTCGCATTGGATTCGCGGCGCATTAGGAGGGTGGAATGAGACGTATTATCGTGATTGCTCTTTCTATTCTGCTTCTTACCGCTCTCTGCTCCTGCGAGCTTACATGCGACTCTCCTGCACAGGGGAAGATGCATATAATTGTTTATGGCAACGATTACAGATATGGCACCTATTATCCTGTTCTTGATCGATATGGTGATGGATATAAATCTCAGGTGTTCTATGATAAAAGCAGCGAGTCTGTAGGGAATGCTAGTAGTCTTCGTGGCACTGTAAATGATGCATATCAGGTTGGTCTTGCGCTCTGTAACCTGGCCAAGTCTAGACAGGAATATGATGCAATCTTCATGCTTGGAGTAGAAAGTAAATCTGTAAGAGGTCTGAATGCGACTGTTATGAATGATGTCTCAATGAATGCATTCCTTGATGTCCTGGATTCTCTGGTTAACGATGTAGGAGAGGATGATATCACGATAATCTACTTCAGCGGACATGGTTTTGGAGAAAAAAGCAAACTTCCTTATGTAAGCGATCCTGCCTCCGGATCCTATCTGGCACTCAGAAGAGACAGCGACTCAACCGTTCTATATCCGATATCCAAATTCCTCAGAACTGTTGAGAGTATACCCGGGACAAAGATTCTAATCGGTGATTTCTGCTATTCCGGCGCTTTGGTGAGAGCGGGCAATGTATCTGTCACTTCAGGGGAGTACTCAAATATCAGTGCGTCAAAGCTTCTCAAGTACAGAAGCAATATCACAGAGAGTTCATCCGTGTATTGTCTTTCAGCATCAAGGTACTTTGAGGAATCGCATGAGCCTGGAGATGGAAGCCACGGGTATTTCACTACGGTACTGCTCGAAGCTCTCGGTTGGGATGAGGAAACACAATCGCTTGTGACGCCTGAAGCTATGACTGACAACAGGATAACTCTTTTTAATATTGCAAAATACGTGACTAAAAACGATAGCGATACGCGTCAGACACCCATGACAAGCGGTGGTAGCAACGATATTATTCTTTTCTCATTCTGAATTCTGTGATTAAATATTTGTATGGAGGCGCGCCATGGGAGTCAAGAATTTCGTCAAGGCAACAGGTGAGGGAACTATAGCAGGTGTCAAAAGTGTCGGAAAAGGCATGAAGAAAGTGGGAAAAGGTGTTCTGGTTGTTGGAAACACCGTTTACTCAAGCACATTCATAGTCGCACAAATTGGCGGGCTTGTCATGATGACAGCCGGAATCATCATAATCTGCATAATGGCAGGAAAGAAGTTCGGTCTCACCAACCTGAAGCCGCTCTTCACAATGATAACCGGAGTCGTGATCGCTATCGTGGGAATCATCATGGTCGGTGTCTCATATGGAATCAGATGGAAGCACAGGATGGTCAATCGTGTTTCTGAGATTGAGAAGAAATGGGGACCTGCCAGAAAGACGAACAGCAGTCTCAAGAGAGCCTACAATATCAACAAGAGCTCAAAGAGAAGGGCAGTGAGGTCGGCAGCACCGAAAGCTGAATAATAAAAAAGCATTCATACAAAATTAGCCTTGCCAGTCGGCAAGGCTAATTCTTTATAAAATCAATAAATAATCAGTTGTGAGCAGGTCCGTATTTCGGTGCCAGGATTTCCTCGGCCTCTTCCTTTGTGATCTCGCCGTTGTTGAACTTGGCCATGACCTGGACATCTTTGTCTCTGAGCTTGTAGAAGAACACCAGAATCATCAGGGCAATGGCGAATCCAAGTGCAGGAAGCAGGCAGAATACCGTCCATACTCCATCGGCGACACCTTCAGGCTGAACTGCAAATTCGCCCTCGACAAAGCCGAAGATGGCAAGTGCTCCAAGGACAATTGAGTTGACAAGAGCATTCTTCATCTTTGCCACAAAGCACTGGAGAGCGAATGTTGTTCCTGCAGCTCTGGTTTTTGCCTTATATGTTCCGTATTCAACCGTATCTGCAATCAGCATGTAGATGATGACCTGATAGAATGCAAGTCCTACGACCTTGAGCATTATGAACACAATAGACAGAATCAGGCTGTCATAGCCCACAAAGAAAGCTATTATGTCCATCAGGATTGAGAATGCAAGACCGCAGATGAGGATCATGAACTTATCGAACTTCTTTGTAAGTGACGGAATGATTGCTGATGACACTATTACGGAGAAGGCGACACAGGCTCCGACCACGGTTCCGATGCTCTGGTTGTTCAGGCAGATTCTTGCAAGGTAGACACTCATAATCTGCTCAACGCTTGAAAGACCCAGGATGAGCAGGGCAACCAGCACTATGGCGAGGTATTTGTTCTTCTTGAGATATTTGAGCATCTGCTTGAATGTCGGTGACTCATTAGAGGAGCTAGAGGTGCTTCTTCTTTCCTTGACCATGAAGGACATCGGAAGCATGAGGGGCACGGAGACAACAACGAACACAACACATGAGACTGCCCAGCCGAGCTTTGCCTCCATCAATGGGATAAGCACTGTGGCGAGTGTTCCGCCGACCATTGCCCAGAGTTTTCCGTTTGCGATGATCTTTGTTCTCTCCTGGACATGTCTTGTCATGACTGTGGTCACAGCGAAAGCCGGAGCGTCGAGGATTGTGTATGCAAGGTCAAAGAGCAAGTATGCCAGTACGAACCACAGGATTTTCATGCCTTCGCTCAATGAGCGCGGAATGAGGAAGATGGCAATCGCGGTCAGTCCTACTGCGGCTGTACCTATCTTGACCCATGGCAGGAACTTCTGCCCGTTCTTGAAGGTGTGCCTGTCGACAATGACACCGAAAATGGTGTCGTTGACAGCATCCCAGATCTTGGGTACAAGCAGAATCGCTGCCGCTTTTGCGGCCGAGATGCCGATATCAGTCAGGAAAGTGGAGATGTAACCGATGAATCCCCAGATAAGGTTTTGTCCCAGGAAGAAAATCGCATAAGCTCGTCTCTCACCTGCGGAAGTGCTGTAGCCCGCCGTGCTGCTCTTTGCCATTTGTGTGCTCCTTTATTATCCTTATATATAATATCAGAAAAACGCGCGTTTTGATAACTGAAATAACTAAAATGAGTTTACGAGAGAATACGATGGCGCATAGAGATAATAACTTAATAAAAACATAGGTTTTATTAAGTTTTAAGCTATCATTTACCAAAAAACAGGGTGGATACCGTTTGGATTTGACATAAAACGATTGCTGTGCTATTTTATTGGAGCAACGGGCAGTGGCGCAGGGGTTTAGCGTACAAGTCTGGGGGACTTGGAGTCGCTGGTTCAAATCCAGTCTGCCCGAGACACTAGAGGGTCAGCTTCTGCTGGCCCTCTTTGTGTTTCC
>JAFZUN010000087.1 GCA_017618315.1 Spirochaetales bacterium | reverse complement strand
GTTGTCCGTCCTTTCGGTCTCGAGGTTGATCCTCTGATCCGGATAGAGGGGAATCAGGTTGTCGAAGTTTGTCCTTGTCTTGGCGACAATCGGAGCATCGCCGTTGACGCTTGCGATCCTGGAGATGGCGAAGAACCTCTCGTTGTCCTTCGGGGTCCTCATCATACCCTCAATGGTGTCACCGGTCTTCAGGTTCAGGAACTTGATGATTCCTGCTGACACATAGACATCCTCGGGACCCGAGAGATAGCTGTTGAGCGGGGATCTGAGGAAGCCGTAGCCGTCACTCAGAATCTCAAGTGTACCTGTGGCATAGATGACTCCGCCGTTTCTGCTGAAGGCCTTCAGGAGCTCGACAATGACCTCCTGCTTCTTGTATTCGGCATAGTCATCTACACTTGTGCCTTCCATCTGCGCAAGCCTCTCCTTGAGCTCGTCTACTGGTGTCGAGACAACATCACTGACAATAAGCCTGTGAGAGAGATGCTCCTGGTACTCGGCATCGGTTATGGCAAGGTCCTCCATGGTCAGCGGCTTCTTCTGGTTGTTGCGCTGGTCCTGTTTGCCGTTGTTGTTGAATTTATTCTTGTTTTTCTGATTGTTGTTGTGCTGATTCTGATTCCTGTTGTTATTGAACCTCTCCTCTTTCTGGACCTCTGGCTTTACTTCCTGAGTCTCAGTCTCCTTTTTCTCGGGTTCTTGAGACACCGGTTCGGAGATTAACTCGGGCTGCTGGGCCTTGGCCTTCTTCTCCTCGGTCTTCTTAGGTCTGCCTCTGCGTTTCTTCTGTGAAGGCGCAGCTTCATCAGCCTTTGGCTGCTCAGATGCTGTCTCCTCATTAACAGGGGTCTCTGTGACAGGAGTTTCCTCGGTTTTGACATCGGCTACTGGTGTTGCAGCTTCCTTCTCGCCTTCAGCATCTTTGATCTTGGGGGTTTTCTTGATGACGGGCTTACGCTTCAAGACGAGTTTCTTTACAGGACGTGCGGTTTCCTCAACCACATTGTTGTTTTCATTATCCATTGATTATTTCTCCAAATACACCTATACGGCTTGGCAACTTGAAAATGATAAGAATCTAAGGGATTTTTTTCAGACAGTTGAATAGTATACTCAACTAGATGCAATGTCAATAATTACCGTCACTTAGGCGGTTTTCAGGCCCGTAGCAATTGCTCCGGACCTGAATTCTGATATCAGTTTTCTTTCTTTCCCTGGCCTTTTTTCCTGATTGTCTTAATGACAACAAGTGCAAGACCAAGGACAATGATGGAATATGAGAGGTACACGCAGATCTTTGCGCTGATGTCGACTGTGTTCGTGTAGACTGTGGTCCCGTATGTCGATGTCTCATAGACAGGCACATCCCAGAGTTTCCATCCCATCTTGAACGGCTCCATCTCACCCTGGATGGTTCCGTCCGGAGTGATCAGGCATGTCAGACCGCTGTTTGTGCTCCTGAGCATGGTCTTCCTGTTCTCAATGCATCTGAAGACCGCCATGACCGCATGCTGACGCTCTGCGGCCTCTGAGCCGGACCATGAGTCGTTTGTCATATTGATGATGAGATCGGCTCCGTTTGCCACAAAGTCAGCGCAGATGTCTCCGAAAACATCCTCATAGCAGATCGGTGTGGAGAATGTGATCCCGTTGGATGTCTCGAACACCACAGGCTCAGTTCCTTTCTCCCACCAGTGATAGTCATTGGCTTTAAGGAGATTGTAGAGCCACCGCATCTGCTTCTCGTACGGGAAGTGCTCTGTGAACGGAACAAGATGCTGCTTGAGGTAGATCTGCTTTATGGTCCCGTCATCGAAGAGGATGACTGAGTTGTAGTCAAGCTTGTTCCAGTTGCCTTCCTCGTCATATGGGGGAAGGGTCTCATCGTCAATAATGCTTGACGGGTTTCCAGTGAGAAGAGGAATTCCGAGCTCTGTACCGAACTTGACGAAATCATCAACAAGGTTCTGGATCTTTCTCAGATAGTCGAAATTGTCACCCTCGTCATCTCCCTCATACGGGTAAGTGGTATACCAGTTGACTGACGGGACAAATGCCGTCTCCGACCATACAATCAGATCCGGATTGCGGAGCATGGCCTCAAGGCTCATCTTCTCAAGATTGATGAAATTCCTCTTGTAGGTTTCATAACCGCCCTTCCAAGAGTCTGCATTATGCTGGATTGTGGCAACCGTGAAGGATGTGTCTGGCTCTGCATTCTTCCACTTTGAGTAGTTGATGATTCCATATACGATTTGTGCAATCAGAAGCACCACAAAGATGATGACTGTGACCTTATGAAACAGGATATGTTTCCAAAGTCCCTCAGAATGCTCTGTCGTTGTCTTGCTGTAGTGGTCGCAGACCCAGTTGCCCAGAAATGCCTGAGGCAGTACCAACATGAATGTGATTCCCCAGATTCCGAACAGGTCCGCTATTTGAATCAGGATCTTGTAGTTGTAAAGCGCATAGGCGATTGTGCCGTAAGGATAGCCTGCGAACCATCCCTGTGAGAGATATGCATATGCCACCCAGATGATTGCCTGGAAGACATGGACCAGACGGCCTTTGAGGATGCATCCAGTCCACCTGTCCGCAGCCTTAAGTGCAAAGAACAGGGCCACCATCTCAGCACCCTTTATGATTGTAACAATAAGGATGGCAAACGGGTGGAATGTGGTGAGCCAGTAATTGAAGATGGTGTAATAGATGAATCCGAACAGGAACCCATAGGCACCTACAAGCTTCCATGTCGAGTTCCTGATGACCGCAAACACCGGTATCAGGGCAATGAACGACAGAAAACCGAAGCCTCTCTTCGAAATGAAGCTCGGATGTGCCAGAGAGAGGACAAATGCGGCCGCTAACAACAGAACAACCTCAAAACATACTGTTCTGAGGTTGCGCCTGCGTAGAACCTTATCGTTTACGCTTAGTATTTTTGCCATATCAAAAGATCAATAATTAACCTTCCTGGCGAAGATCCCAGACAAGATCCTTCAGTTCCTTTCCTGGGCGGAAGACTGCTACACCGTGGGTGTCAACTGCAACAAGCTCCCCGGTCTTGGGGTTGCGGGCCTTCTCTCTGCCCTTGCGTGTCCTGACCTCAAATGTTCCGAATCCGCGGAGCTCGATGATCATCTCTTCCTTAAGTCCTGCCTTGACTTCCTCGAAGAACTCATCAACAATCTCATGGATATCGTTTCTGTTGATTCCAAGCTTCTCATGAAGATGCTCAATAATAACGGCTTTGGTAAGTTTTGTCTTTTCCATGTTCAACTCCATATCAATTTATTGTTGACAGCTCAAGCCATCTTGTTGAACTTCAAGTTCATTCTGGACTTCTTTCTGTCAGATGTGTTGTGATGAATTGTGCCCTTGTTGACTGCAGAATCCATGAGCTTTGCTGCAAGCTTCATGTATTTCTCTGCCTCTGCCTTGTCTCCTGCAAGAACAGCTGCGTCGAAAGCCTTGATTGCTGTGCGGAACTCGCTCTTTGTCATGCGGTTTCTGAGCCTTCTGGCCTTATTCTCACGATCTCTCTTATCTGCGGAACGATTCACTGTACCCTCCAAATATCTTTAATAAGATAAACTATTTAATCCAAAAAATACCGTCGCTGGAAAACCGCGACGTCTACAAAACATATCACAGACGTTAAAACTGGTCAATACAACAGTTTAGGTTTTGGGAACTTTGTCATTCCTGCGTCAGTTGGACAGAAGTTCTTCCTGGAACTGCTGGGAAACCTCCCAGCGCCCTTTATCATAATTATAGGACAACTCATCCCTGGGAATCTGGAACTGCTGGGACTCCGGACCTGTGACCGTCATCTTGTGGGAGAGGATGTTGATTTCTGTGACCTTGAACAGATCCGCCCCAATCTTGACCCTGCTTCCCTCTGACGGATAAGCCTGTTTCTCCTCGACATAAAAGTCATACTCATAGCTGAGACAGCACAGCAGTCTTCCGCACGGCCCAGAAATCTTCATGGAGTTGAGCGAAAGGTTCTGCTCCTTTGCCATCTTTATTGTCACAGGCTTGAGCTTGTCAGACACACAGTGGCAGCAGAAATCCCTTCCGCAGACGGCAAGACCGCCAAGAACTCTTGACTCATCCCTGACACCGATCTGCCTCAGCTCTATTCTCATCCTGAACACAGACACAAGATCCTTGACCAGATCCCTGAAATCAACCCTGTCCTCTGCAGTGAAGAAGAACAGCACCTTGGGCTCGCACAGCAAAAAATGAGCGGCTACAAGCTTCATCTCGAGTTTGTGCTTGGCAATCTTTTCCTTGCAGATCTTGACCGCCTCTTTCTCATCAGCCTTGTTATCCGAATATCTTGAGATCTCATCTGGCGTGGCCATGTGAGATATCCATTCGACATCTCCGTCGACCTCAACCATCTCAGGCTCCCGGTATGCCGAATCCCACACGCCTGCCTCGTCAATCTCAGGATCATCAGGAACGATAGTTTCCTGGCGGACCTTCACGAACTCAAAAGCCGGAAGAGGACCGATATCTTCCCTTTCACCGTCAATCTCGATTATGGCGTTTCCGTCACTCTCCTCACCTGCCGCAACCAGCTCATCATCTGAGCTCCTTCCAGTACATGACGGTCCGAAATGACATGCTCCCAGACAACCCTTGCACCCGGGCTTGTAGGATGACTGCTGCATGAGTCCAGCTGCCGAACCAACGACTATTCCCATATCTAGACCGTATCTCGTGGGTGACACGACATAGGTTCCGGGATAGAACACGCTCTCACTTGCACAGACTGTCAGGTCGTTGCTGCTTGGAGTTTTGACAAGATATATATAGGCTCTCTGAGCCTGCTCGCTCTTTTTGTTCACTTTATCTTTTGACATAGCTAGCTGAAATAATAAGTTATTATCCTGTTTTCAACAAGAGAAAGGAAACAGATACCGTTTTTCAATCTCCCCACTAGACAGTTTTTTTAAATCGTGCATAATAGTAATGCAATGCACGGCTAACTCAGCGGGAGAGTGCCACCTTGACGTGGTGGAGGTCGAGGGTTCAAACCCCCCGCCGTGTAAACAGAAAAGCAGCTTCGAAAGAGGCTGCTTTTTTATTTAGGTTTTCCCATTCTAATAACCTTTCAGAATGTTTCTGAATGAGGC
>JAFZUN010000086.1 GCA_017618315.1 Spirochaetales bacterium | reverse complement strand
CTGCTCAATGCCGCTCCAGACATTCATGTACAACACAGACCTGCTCAAGGGCGATGACATTCCCAAGTCATGGTATGACCTCGCAGATCCGAAGTATAAGGGCAAGATCATCATGACAGACCCGTCATCATCCGGAAGCGCATATGCACAGCTCTACATGATGTACAAACTCACAGGTGACCTCAGTCTGGCAAAGGCAATCGCACAGAACGGAACCGTCTATGTCACAGATTCCAAGGCTGGTCCTCAGGCTGTTGCCCGCGGAGAGTATGCACTTACCATGACAGGTGAGAGCAACGTCTCAAGCGCCATCAAGAACGGCAGCCCGGTCAACTACCTCTATCCGCAGGAAGGAACCGGAAGAAGAATCGAGGGTGCAGGAATCATCGACGGTTGCAAGAACCTCGAGGCCGCAAAGATCTTCATGGACTGGTTCACAAGCAAGGCCGGTGCAGAGACAATCAGAGGACTGGGCAGAAGACCTGTTTCAACAGAAGTCGGCGGACCTGACTTCCTGCCTTCTCTCGATGAGCTCCCGTTCTTCGAGTACGACGCAATCGAGGCCGGTCAGCTGAAGAAGCAGCTCCGCGCCGAGTTTGCCACATTCCTTTGATTCCTATCATTAAGGATTTCACATGGGCTGCCTGCCTGGCGGGCGGCCCAAACTTTTATCGGGTAACGTTTATAGAGTAAAGGAGACATTCATCTCATGAGCAAGAACGTAAGGTATGAGAATGTAAACAAGATTTTCGGGCTTGGAACCAAGAATGAGGTTCATGCCCTCAAGGATATTTCATTCACAATTGAGGAAGGCGAGCTTTTCTGCCTTCTGGGACCTTCCGGTTGCGGAAAGACCACGTTGCTGAGAAACACCGCAGGACTTGACACCATAACATCCGGAAAGATGTACTACGGTGACGTGGACATCTCAACAATCCCCCCGTACAAAAGGAACATCGGCATGGTCTTCCAGAGCTATGCGCTGTATCCGCATATGTCAATCTTCGAGAATGTTGCTTACGGTCTCAGAGTCAGGAAAACACCCAACGACATTGTCACAAAGAAAGTAACAGAGGTCATGGAACTTGTAGGACTTCAGGAGGAGCTTAAGAGAAACCCAAGCCCCACAGCTCTCTCCGGAGGACAACAGCAGCGTGTCGCAATCGCACGTGCGCTGGTTTATGATCCTGATGTCCTTCTTCTTGACGAGCCTCTTGCTAACCTTGACGCAAAGCTTCGCCGCTACATGAGAGCAGAGATCAGAAGAATCCAGAAAGCCACGAACATCACAACCATCTTTGTCACGCATGACCAGGAAGAGGCCATGGCTGTCGGCGACAGACTTGCAGTCCTGAGAAAAGGAGTCGTCGAGCAGATAGGTACATCCGATGAGCTTTATAACCAGCCCAAAAATGCATTCGTGGCAAACTTCATAGGTAAGATGAACTTCTTCAATGCTCATGTCATTGCCTCAGGCGAGAAAGAGACCATTGCCGAGATAGACACAACAGGAATCAGGGTCGCCATCAAGGCAGAGAAGAGACATGTGGATCCAAAGACCGGTGACACAGTTCTTATTGGTGGTAGGCCCGAGTATCTTGCCGTCTCTGCAGAGCCTTCTGAGAAGTCAATTCCCGGCACTGTCAGAATCATCCAGCACCTTGGCTCATTCATCCGCTATGAGGTTGAAATAAGCAAAGACATCTCCCCTGTCACACTTGAGATTGACATGGACAGCATGCAGGCAGGCATCCATGAGGGAGACACGGTCAACGTCACATTTGACGGAAGCAGGGTTGCCCTGTTCTCACCGGAGGGAAGAGAGCTATGAGCGCAAAATACTCCATGATTGAAAATGGAGCGGAGACCAGCAAGATAAAGAAGTTCTTCCAGAAGGACTTCTCGCAGGTGATCATATTTGCGATCCCAATGCTGTTCATTGCGGTCTTCTTGCTCTATCCGATGGCAATCACGCTCATCAGGGCATTCTGGGCACCTGCAGAGTATGATTTCGAATTCACAGGTTGGTCGCTTGAGAGTTTCAGGACTTTCTTCGGAACAAAGATATACCTGAAAGCACTCAGGAACTCCATAGTCGTCAGCCTTTCTGTCACAGTGCTCTGCGTGCTTATCGGAGTCCCTATGGGTTACTGCGTCGCACGTGTCAAGATTCCAGGAAAGAAGCTTCT
>JAFZUN010000085.1 GCA_017618315.1 Spirochaetales bacterium | reverse complement strand
CGTTATCCCGCAGTACGGTGATGGCGGCGTTCATCGTGCTCATGGTGGTGACAATGTCATCCACGACAATCACATGCCTGGACTTGAGCGCATCGATATCAGGAATAGAAAGATTAAGCATGAATTTCCCGGCAGATTGCTCGATTCTCTGCGCCCTGTCAAGTTTCTTCTGCTGGACAGCATATGATGAGGAATTAACAAGCAAGGGAAGATATTCCCTCTTCAACGCCTTGCAGACCTCGGTCATCTGGTCAAAGCCATACTTTTTTAGACGGAAAGAGCTACAAGGAATCGGGACAATCAGAGCCTCGGACAAGGGATCCAAAGCCGCAAGCGCACGCTTCAGATAAAGAGCCCCAACAGATGCCAACTCCTTGTGTCTGTGGAATTTAAGATTGTCGATGATGGAATACGAGAGCTCTCCGTCATAGCGGGCAACAGGGAAAACCCTGTATGAGCCTTCCGGATATCCAAGACACCTCTCACAACGGTATTCAGGTGCAACACGCGGATAAAAGCAAACCGGACATCTGTCCATGAATGAGTCAAAGCACTCAGAGTCAAGCTGATGTGCGCAGTCCTCACAGATCACCAGGCTTTTATAGGTCGGAGAGCCGCATACCGGACACTTGCACAGAATATCCATCGCAGAGCCTCTAATTGTTCTCAGCTTCTTCCTTGAGCTTCGAGAGATGTATAAGAGCCTGCATGGGAGTACATTCGTCAAGGTTCAGGTCCTTGAGATAGCGGATAATCTCAGAATCCGGTGCAGGGACAGGCTCACCATAGTCCACGGGAGCATCTGTCGTGAACAGGCTTCCCTGGCTCATGGTGTAGTCGGCAAAGTGCTTGTTCTGGAATGCACGGGCATCACGCACAACAGACGCAGGAACTCCGGCCATCTTAGCCACGTGGATTCCGTAGCTTGAATTGGCCACACCGTCCTTCACCTTGCGAAGGAACGTGACGCTTCCCTTGTCCTCCTGGACATCCAAAGTCAGAAGACGTATTCCGGATGTATCAAGCATGGTAAGCTCGTGATAGTGTGTGGCAAAGAGTGTCTTGGCACCCTTCTCTATCAGGCTTCTCATTATGGCGTAAGCAATTGACATTCCGTCTTGTGTGCTAGTTCCACGGCCTATCTCGTCAACTATGACAAATGAGCGTGAGGTGCAGCTTCTGAGAATGAACGCAGCCTCCTGCATCTCAACAAGGAACGTGGACTCACCGCGGGCAAGGTTGTCCATGGCTCCCACACGGCAGAAGATCTTGTCTACAAGACCTATTCTCGCATAGGAGGCAGGAACAAAGCTTCCCATGTGTGCAAGCAGGATGATCAGGGCGTTTTGTCTAAGGTATGTGGATTTTCCTGCCATGTTCGGGCCGGTTATCAGGCAGAAGCGTACTGACATGTCCAGACCGTTGGCAACGAACTTGCCAGGTCCCAGCTGGCGCTCGACAACCGGATGTCTGCCGTCCCTGATCTCCAGGACATCGTCCTCAACCACCTCAGGACAGACGTAAGATGAATCCACGGCAAGAGTTGCAAGCCCCTGGTAGACATCGATGTTGTTCAGGAAGTGTCCCATGGAGTTCAGCCATGCATCCAGATCCAACACGTTGGAGAGAATCTCATCGTATAGTTTTCTCTCACGCTCCTCCGCAAGGGCATTTGCCTGCATGATCTCCTTCTCGTACTGCATCAGCTCCTCTGTGGTGAAGCGCTCACCGTTGACCAGGGTCTGCTTGCGGTAGAAATAAGAAGGAACCTTGGAGACCTGTCCTTTTGGGACCTCAAGATAATAGCCGAATATCCTGTTATAACCAAGTTTCAGTATCGTCAGTCCGCTCTCTGCCTTGACCTTCTCAAGATAGTCCTTGAGGATTATGTCGCTGTGGTCGCGGACATCGCGCTTGTGATCCAGGTCCTCATCATAACATGGAAGAATCACCTGCCCTTCCTGAAACTGCCCAAGACACTGGTCGTTTATGGCCCTGTCAATGCGGTCCATCAGAGCCGCACAGGCACCAAGGGCGTCCTGATCCATGGAGGTCTCTAGAAGTGTAAGATAACGATCCGTGTTGGCCGATATGAGACTGAAGAAGCTTCCTATTGTCTGCTTGATCCCCACAAGATCATGAGGAACGCAGCGCCTGAGCATCACCCTTGTGACTAGGCGGTTCAGGTCCATGGCACCGCTGATTGCCTCACGCATATCAGATGTAATCTGAACTTTATCGGCAAGCTGAACCTCAAGAGGTTTTGAATTATGTTTATTTTCTATTAAATCCTGATTCAAATCCTGCGCCCTGCCCCATACGGTAACTTCATCAAAATTATCCGTTAAAAGCCAGGCTAACGTTAATCCCCAACAACCTGCGCCAAGTACCGTTAATTTCATATTTCCCCTCCCTATACCGATAAACCGTCAACGGAATTTAAGAGTTTTCTCAAAACCCCGCCATATTTGCGCAATTCATGCCTTGCACTCTCGGCATCCAAATTCATTTTCAGCATTGTAATCGCCGTTTTTATTTCCCAATCACATTTTAACAATGCAGCCAAAGATTCACTGTGGGAAACTCCTGCTATTTGCGAGACAATTCTTATTGCCCTGTCTTTAAGTTTTTCGTTTGATGCTTTAAGGTCAATCATAAAGTTTTCATAGGTTTTGCCTATTTTAATCATTGCACCTGTTGAAAGCAT
>JAFZUN010000084.1 GCA_017618315.1 Spirochaetales bacterium | reverse complement strand
TATGTTCGTAGATCAGGCGCGCATCCATATTGAAGCCGGCAGAGGCGGCGACGGCTGCGTCAGCTTCCACCGCGAAAAATATGTCGCGGCAGGCGGCCCGGACGGCGGTGACGGCGGCAAGGGCGGCGATCTTGTCTTTGTGGTCAAGGACAACCTCAGGACGCTGGCTCATCTGAAGATCATCAGGACTTTCCGTGCAGAGAACGGAAAGAACGGCAGCGGAGCACGTTGCTACGGCAGAAACGGAAACGACATGGAGATACCTGTGCCGCCCGGAACTGTCATCAAGGATGCCAATACAGGTGAGATCATCAAGGACCTCACCGGAGTGGAGCGCTTTGTTTTCCTTAAAGGTGGTCGCGGAGGTCTTGGAAATTATCATTTCAGGACATCCACCAGACAGGCCCCCAAGTTCGCCCAGCCGGGAGAGCCCGGAATCGAGATGAGGGTGGGCCTTGAGCTTCTTGTCATAGCGGACATCGGTTTTGTGGGTTTCCCAAATGCTGGAAAGAGCTCGCTGATGAACATGCTGACCAACGCAAGAAGCAAGGTCGCAAGTTATCCGTTCACAACCAAGATTCCACAGCTGGGGATGATGCGTCTTGGGGATCAGGATGTTGTGCTTGCGGATATCCCGGGAATAATTGAGGGTGCAAGCCAGGGCGCCGGAATGGGTTTCAAGTTTCTGAAGCACATAGCCAGGACCGGCGGACTTGCATATCTTGTGGATATGTCGGAGCCGGATTGCCTGGACAAGTATGAGCTTCTCAGGCACGAGCTTGAGACTTATTCTCCGGAGCTTGTCCAGAAGAAGGAGGTCCTTATCGGGACCAAGCTGGATGAGGAGGGCGCTCCAGAGAACTTCGAGCGCTTCAAGGCCAAGTACAGTGACAAGACCGTGTTCGGGATGTCAATCTTCGATGAGGACTCAGTCAAACCCATCATGAAGGCCTTTGTGGACATGCTTGGCAAGGACACGGAGGAGAAGGGCTTTTCTTCCAGACCTGACACCGATGCCTATTATCCGGAGACACAGGAGGAATATGAGGGAAAATAAGACCGCAATCCTTGGCGGAAGCTTTGACCCGGTTCATCTGGGACATCTGTTTCTGCTTCATTGCGCAGTATCCATGACGGATTACAGATCATTCCTCATAATCCCGGCAAAGGTAAGCAACTTCAAGCAGGACAACAGACCAAAGGCAACAGATGAACAGCGTCTTGAGATGCTCACTCTGGCATTGAGCGATTATCATGACCTCTACCCTCAGGACAAGGCGGATATCTCGATCTCAACAATGGAGCTTGAGCGTGGCGGGGTGTCATACACGTCAGATACAATCAGGATTCTGAAAGAGGAGCTTGGGGTAGACAGGATAGGTCTGGTCATGGGAGATGACCATATTGAGGGACTGCCAAGATGGCATGCCTTTCCATACCTGAAGGACAATGTTGAGTTCTTGATCTGCATGAGAAATCCTGATGGAACATGCTGGGACACTCTACCAGAGGGTCTCTGCTACAAGAAGCTTGAGCCTTCGGATGTGGCGCCACAGTCATCAAGTGCAATCAGGGAAAACGTGTCAGGTAGAGGAGACTATCTCTCAAGAAGGGTAGGCGAATATGTCAGAGCCAACAATCTTTACATCTGATGATCTCAGGTCTTATCTGAAAAGCACTGTCTCAGAGCGCAGGTATCTGCATAGTCTAGGAGTGGCTGAGACCACAGCAAAGGTGCTGGATCATTTCAAGTGTACTGACTACACCAGAAGGTGGAACGGCTTTGATGCCCCCACATTCTGCGGACTTGCCCATGACATTGCCAGAGAGATGTCAGATGCCTCTCTTATTGAGTTCTGCAAGAAAAACAATATATACCTCTCAAAAGAGGATATCGTTGCTCCCGTGCTTGCCCATGGAATTGTGTCAGCGGACATCGCAGTCTCTCTTGCGGGACGTTTTCCCATGTCATGGTACAAGGCCATTGCGGTCCACACCACAGGCAATGCAGGAATGGATGATCTGGCACTTGCCCTGTTCATTGCGGATTACATCGAGCCCACTCGGAAATTCATGACAGACCAGAGGCGTGCCTTTTATCTTGGCTCGTCCGGCATTTCCCAATGTGCCTACAGGGTCTTGTGTGATATGATTGATCATTGGAGGCAGACGGGCTTCCATGACGCATCAAGCGGTTCGGTTGCAATGAAGGAGTTTCTGGAGAGGAGTGCGGGTTGCAGATATGAATAGGAGAGTTCCATCAATCATCCTGTCCATTCTCATTGCATGCATTGCCCTAGTCTTCATCACAGGTTGCAGTTCTGTCCAGTACACCTGCTACTATGCCTACTTCGGTGATTGCGCCTACGCGATGATCTACACCCCGTCAACTAACAGCTTCTACTGCATCCAGCTTCCATTGGAGCAGATCCTCAGATGGGGAAAAGCCAGCGGTCTGGACTCAATCCCCATTGCCATGCGCAACTATGTGGGATTGAAGGACAGCGGCTTCCTTATCGGGAACTCGGATTCTCTCAGAACAATCAGGGATATCCTTGATGTGCTGGGTTCCGAAAGCGACGATATTGCATCTAACGAGAAAAGAGTGCAGACAATGGTCCGGAAGGCACAAGCCTTGAGCAAAAAACCACTGTCGGATAAGATTAACCAGCTCAGCGGACAGGATGCGGAATCACTCCTGAAGCTTCTTGCTGAGAAAAACCCGGACAGCTGGTGCTATGATGCACACAGCTTCTTCAATTCAGATGATCTGAACTTCTCGCAGCGCTATTTCACGGAGTGGCTGGAGCAGGTTCTCGGAGGAAATAAATGAAAGAGCAAACCAAACTTCAGGCGGAGAAAATCTGCGAGTTTCTTAAAGACCACAAAGGACAGGAGGTCACTCTCATCGATGTCTCGGAGGAGTGTTCCTGGACTGACTGCTTCATAATCTGCACTGTCACCAGCCTCGGACACCTCAGGGGTCTTGCCCATGAGATCTGGAGCGAGATTGACAGCGTTGGACTTGAGGTGCGCAACCGTCACAAGGCAGTAGGCGATGACGGCTGGGAGCTGATTGACTGCGGAGATATCGTGATTCACCTGATGAGTCAGGAGATGCGCGATTTCTATTCGCTGGAGAAGCTCTGGCAGAGATTCGGCAAATAAGAAATGAGTCAGATTTTTACTTTTTTCTCGTTTTTTGAGGCAAAAAGTATAGAAAAGTTACTTTTCTCTCTTAATTCTAGGAAAAAAGTAAAAGCAAAGAGTGCCCCCCTGTTTCTGAGAATCATAAATACTTGAATTCATACCGAGTTCGGAATATCCTATACCCATGGAGTACATAAGCACAAAAGAAGCTGCCCAGAAGTGGGGTATCAGTGAAAGGCGCGTCAGATCATTATGCGCAGAGGGCAAGATTGAGGGTGCCGCACGTTGCGGTGACTGGGTATGGAGCATTCCTGTGGGGACACAGAAGCCTGCTGACGGCAGGACGCTCAGATACATGAAGAACCGTGCACTCAGGACCGGTAGCCAGGACTACCGTGAGGCTGACAAGCTCAGGGCCAGTTCCAATCAGGGAACCCTGTCTGCGGACAGAAAGGTTCAGATTGTGCTTGAGGCCCTCACTTATGACAACACAGACATCAGCCTTGAGCAGGTTCTTGCCATATTTGATCTTGAGAACCAGACTCAGATACCGCTTGAGAAGCAGATAATGGCCCTGAACATGCGCTCCGCGCTCTCATCAATTCCGTTTGACCTTAATGAGAAGAGACTCCTTGAGCTGCACAGCAGATTGCTCATGTCAATTGACGAGCGCAACGCGGGCAGATACCGCCTTGGCGGGAATCAGGCACAGGAGACGGAGGCGATGTTTGAGCAGTACTCCGGTCCGTGGTCAGTACTCCATCCCGTGGCCAGGGGTGCATTCCTCTTTGCCGAGATCCTGAGGATCCAACCATTTGATAAGGGGACGCCTGAGATTGCCTTTGTCCTTCTTGCCAACGAGATGTACAAGGCAAAGCTTCCGCCTGCACTCTTCGGTGAGAACCAGATTCCGGAGCTCAAGGCGGCTTTGGCATCAACAGCGATACGTGGCAACAGCCAGATGCTCGTGTCAATGATTCTTGATGCGGTGACGGGAAACAAGCAGTAAGCATCATGTCCGTACTATTCAGAAACGCCACTGTGATTGACGGCTCGGGAGAAAGACCGTTCCCTGCCAATGTCTATGTGCGCGGTGACACCATCATCAAGGTCGGGCAGAGCGAAAGCTTGTCTGAACCAGATGCGCAAACAGTGGATTGCACAGGCAGGATTCTCTGCCCCGGATTTATGGACATGCATGCCCACAGCGACCTGGAGATTGTTAGAAATCCAACCATGCCATTTAAGGTCCGGCAGGGGATTACGTTTGATCTCTCAGGAAACTGCGGAATTGGTGTCTTTCCTTGGCACGAGGGCGATGAACCGCGTTTTGCCGACATTCTCGGGCATTACGGAAAATGGGACTGGACTGATTTCGAGACCTATTCAGAAAAACTCAGGACAGGAATCAACTGCGGTTTTTTGCAGAGCCACAGCTGTCTGAGGATAAACGCCATAAAAGGCAATCCAAACAGGGCGGCGACCGCTGAAGAGATTGAGAAGATGTGCTCTCTATTGGAGACATCATTGGAGCAGGGATGTTTCGGGTTCTCGACAGGACTCTATTATGCCCCTTGCATGTATGCTGACAAAAAAGAAATATTGGCCCTGCTGTCTGTTGTCAAGAAGCACAACAGGATTTTCGCGGTTCACCACAGATGTGAAGGTGACGACATTCTGAGCTCAATAGATGAGATATTGTCCTTAGTCCGAGAGACAGGAGTACGTCTTGAAATATCGCATCTCAAGGCCATAGGGCGCAAGAACCAGGTAAAGGTTCCGGAGGTTCTGGAGAAGATTCATCAGATGAGGGAAGAAGGCTTTGATGTTGCCTTTGACCAGTATCCCTATGAATATGGAAGCACAAGCCTCTTCAGCCTTCTTCCGCCTGATCTTCTGAGGCTTGCACCGGAAGAGCTTTCTGCTGTTCTCAAGAAAACGGAGAGTGACAAAGAGCTCTACGATTCGATTGTCAGGGAGATGATGGATCCTCATGGTTGGGACAGCATTGCAGAGCTCTGCCCTTGGGAGGATATCAGCATAGTGACCATGGAGAGTTCGCCAGAGTTCAACGGGATGAACATGGTGCAGATTGCTGAGAAGCTTTCAATGGATCCGTTCAATGCTCTTTTTCATATCCTTGCCAAGGAGAAGGGTTATGCCCTGATGTCGGACATCACCCAGAGTGCACAGAGCCTCAGGATGATTTTCGAGGATCCTCTGATGTGCTTCGGAACCGATGCTTTGTACACTGGCCCGTTCGCCCATCCCAGAAGTGCCAACGGAGCCATTCATCTGCTTTATGAGAGATGCGTCAAAGAGAATTACAGTTTTGAGTCCGTCATCAGAAAAATGACATCCGCTGTAGCCTCAAGGCTTGGTTTGAAGGACAGAGGTCTTATTCGGGAGGGATACAAGGCAGACCTTGTCCTACTTGACCCCGCATCTTTGAAAGACAACTCAGATATGGCGCACCAGTTTGAGATGTGTTCAGGCCTTGAGAATGTCATGGTGAATGGAACTTTTGCACTGAGAAATGGAGAACTCACACACAGCCTCTCCGGAATAGTTCTTGTCAGTATTTGATGGAAGAGAATAAATAATTGACACCGGTTTGGGAAAAAATGTAATAATTGTTTATGGGTTAAGTCATATTAGTTGGGGTAAATGATGAAGAAACCGATTCTAATTCTGGCATTCACATTGATTCTCTCAGGAATGGTTTTTGCATTTACAAATGACACTCTTCTGCTCAGAATGTCTATTCCCTCAAACACTCCGTTATTCACAATGGTCGGAGGGGAGACAACATCTTATGGAACCACAGCCGCACCCATAGAGAATCCAGGAATCATCACCTCTGAGAAGAACATTCATAACGAGAACATAACCATCTACCTCAAATTAACGCAAAGTGCAAGGACAATTCCTTCCAGGGCGGGATTCAGCATTGATATCTCTGTTCTTGCATCCGAACTCACGTTGACAGGTGATGAAAACACCAAATCGGATATCCCAAGCAGCTCTGATGTCCAGACTGGAACCGGAACAGGTGATTTCACATCCACAAGGATAACAGAAGGCGCTGAAGACGGAGAGGTTATTTTCAGGGTCGCATATCCCTCCGGCAATCCTGTCCCGACAGATACTCTTGTCGGAAAAATAACCTATATCTGGGTTCAGGATGATACCCTGCCTGCCGGAGAATACACGGCAACAATCACAATGACTTACAACTCGCAGTAACCATGAATCTGTAAATCGCCTCTGCAACTCCGCAGTGTATGTTGTCTGCCTCGGTGACATAGGTAACCTGAGTCTTGATATCTTCAGGAGCATTTGCCATTGCAACAGAGATTCCCGATGCATTGAACATGGCCATGTCGTTGTAGTAATCGCCAATGGCCATTACATTATCACGCCCAATTCCGTAATGCCTGCACAAAGCCTCAACAGCTGTACCTTTGTTCACACCCTTTGGCATGATCTCCAG
>JAFZUN010000083.1 GCA_017618315.1 Spirochaetales bacterium | reverse complement strand
ATGCCGAACAGCTTGGAGATGATCTCTGAAGCCTTGATGTTCATCTTTCTAGCCAGATCACTGACTGTGATGGATGAAAGGATATCGATTGATTTCGGAACTGCAGCTGTTGAATCAGCGGACTTCTTCTTTCCGTATGACTTGAGCTCGAGCTCCTCGTCTGTCCTTTCGTCCCTGCGGTCCTTGTCCTTACCCTTGTTGTAGACTCTGCGGTTCTTGCTGTCTACAGGAAGTGCTTCAGCAGGAGCTGAGAAACCGCCCTTCTTGGCAGCTCCCTTTCCTCCGAATCCTGGCTTCTGTCCGAAACCGGGTCTCTGTCCGTCACGGTTGAAACCACCCTGACCTGGACGTCCGCCCCTGTTGTTGCCCTGTTGAGCTGAACGCGGAGTATAGCCCTGAGGTGCATTTCCGGCCCTGAAACCGCCCTGGCCCATGTTGCCCTGGCCGTAGTTTCCGCGCTGGAAGTTACCCTGAGTCCTGTTAGGCTGGATTCTCTGGCCGTCACGACCGTAAGTCACTCCACCGACAGAACCTACAGGTCTTGAAGTACCAGCAGGTCTTGCCTCTGTCTTGGGCATGATTGGCGGGAGGTTGTCACCAGAGATGATGACAGGTCCCATATTGATTGTGCTCTGAGGCACATTGGACTTCTTGATGACCTTCTTCTGAACCGGAGCTCCTCCGATTACTGGGCGCCTATAGACTGTCTGAGAAGCAGCAGGAGTCACTGTCTGTGCAGCTGCGCTCTGCTCTGGAGCTGCTGCGGGTACAGCCTGGACTTCAGCGGCAGGTGCGCTTGTGCTCTGGACAACAGGCTCCTGAACGGCAGTCTGAACAGCTGGAGTCTCCGGAGCCTTCTGCTCCACAACCGGAGCCGCTGCCTGGGTCTTGACCACCACAACAGGCTTCTTCTTGATCACGACAACCTTTTTCTTCTCAGGTTGAGCGACCTCAGGCTTAGCCTGCACAGGTACTGTCTGCTCTAAGTTTCTGCTTTGCTTGATTAATGTAGCCTTTGGTTTATTTTCTTCTGGCATCAATAAATCTTACTCCTAAATTACTCGAAACTGATTCCAACGTGGCAGTTCGGACACTCCGTCATGCCGATTGTGAGAGGATAACCGCACTCAGGACATGCGAATGTCTCCTCACCCTCCTCGGATTCTGCCTCATCCTCGATGATGTCGACGTTCTCCTTGATGATCTCGTTAATGGTGTTGACATCATCTGCTGTCAGGTCATGACCGGCCTCATGCATTCCGCCGAAGTCCTCATCTGTGAGGTTAATGAACTCCTCGACAGTCCAGATGTCATAATAATGGAGCTTCTCGATGAGTGCCTCATCAATAGGCAGATCGGTGAGCATCATCTCCTCTCCCTCTTCCTCTGCAGCGACATCGGCAGGAATCTGCTCGTTCTCATCATCGATGAACATGGAGTCTGCTGCGGCTCTTGCCTCGCGGACATAATCCATCTCAGAGAACTGCTCCTGAGTCTTGACGTTAACAACCCAGTCACAGAGCCTGTTCACAAGCCTGACGTTAAGTCCCTGCTTTCCGATTGCAAGTGAGAGCTGGCTCTCATCGACAATTGCAACGGCCTCTTTCTTGACCTGATCCATGACATAGACCTTCAGGACCTTTGCAGGTGAAAGCGCGTTTGCGATGTACTCAAGAGGATTCGGATCCCACTTGATGACATCAATGCGCTCATCGTCAAGCTCCTTCATGATGGCCTGGATCCTGTTGCCCTTGAGTCCGACACATGTGCCAACTGCATCTGCGTCCACCTTTCTGGGAGCGACAGCGACCTTGGTCCTGTATCCCGCCTCTCGCACAATCTTCATGATCTCAATGGAAGGATCCTTTGCGACCAGCTCAGGAACATAGATCTCAAAGAGCTTTCTGACAAAGTCCTCATGGACACGGCTCAGGACAACCCTGATATTCTTGTCCGATCTCTCGTCCGGTCTGACTGACTCGACATAGCAGCGTATCTTATCACCCTTGGTGTAATACTCCTTCGGGCTCTGGTTCTTTCTGGGAAGATAACCGGAAGTCCTTCCGAGATCAATGATCAGGTCTCCGTCCTTCTCACCCTGGACATAGCCGTTGATGATCTCACCGACCTTGCCCTTGAACTCCTGCATCAGCTCGTCCTTCTGGATTTCCCTGATTGCGCTCTGGGCTCTCTGCTTACCGGTCTGAACGCTTATGCGGTCAAAGCTCTTCGGATCAATGGCAATGAGAAGCTCATCACCGATCTCTGCCTCTTCACTGAGCTCCTGAGCCTCATCAAGAGGGATCTCCCTGACCTCGTCGTAGTAATTGTCCTCATCAACGACTGTCTTGCGGGCTGCAAGCTCAACTGATGAGAGATCATCTGCGAATGTGACAACTGCGTTGTCATCTGTTCCGAACTTTCTCCTGTATGTGGCAAGAAGAGTCTGCCTGATGGTGTCCAGCACCAGTTCCTTGGAGATACCCTTCTCCTCAACCATCGCTTTGATTGCGTCACTTAACTCGGACATTCTTCATATCCTCCCATTTATGCTCCAGTTTTGCCTTCTGGATGTCTTCATAATCAAGCTCAATGCTTTCACCCTTCTCCTTGGTGTCCTCCACCTCATAATCGGAGAGTGAAAGCCCGTTATCCGTAGTCTCCGTGATGATGCCTGTGAGCCATGAGCTGTACTTCTGGCTGTACACTCGGCATCTCTTGCCCTTGAAAACAGAGAACTCATAGATATCCCTGAGATTCCTCTGCAATCCGGGTGTGGAGACCTCAAGATATAGGTCATCGCGGCCGTACTTCATCTCAAGCCTCGGACGGATGGTGTTATGCACAAGCGCGCACTCGTCAATTCCGGTCTCCCCGTCAGGCTT
>JAFZUN010000010.1 GCA_017618315.1 Spirochaetales bacterium | reverse complement strand
CTCGGAAAAGAACATTATGTCGCTGCCCGCTATGGTCATCTGAATACGGAGACCTCTTTCCTGCTGAACCGTTTCGGTTTTCAGCCTCCGGTCTATCTGCGGACCGTCCGTACGCAGGTCTGTGACATCGATTTTGACACTCCTCCGACCATCGGAGCCGGAATCAGGTATTTGCGCAGGAATCCGACCTTGGACCTGAGAGTTGATCCCAGAAGAAGTGCACATGCGATTATGCACAGATGAATGACAACAGTGAAATCGTGAGCGCTATGGATATAGCTCATTTATCGCCTCCTACGTTTCTGGCGGATTTGATCTTGAATATGAAGTATTCCTGGTATTTCAGGGCGTTTGCCTCAGGCAGCAGCCTTATCCTGTACAGGACATCGTCACAGAAAAGCTCCATTGTCTGCTTCGCATTCAGAACAAGTGATGAGATATTGGACATAGGCAGCTCATAATGGTTCTTGCCCTGACAATCATCGCCACAATCGACATACAGGACATCGTTTCTCAGCTGTACTGAGATCTTGGTAGAGATTGTCTGAAGTTCCCCGTCGTTGTTGGCATCGCCTGTCTGAAGCAGTACCCCATCCTCTTTCGGAAAACCCTCAAGCTTGCAGATCTCAGAAGACTCCCAGGTATGCCAGTCCTTCAAGGTGGTGAAAGGCGTCTCAATTGAAGTCAGGTTGTCCATATCATCAAGCACGGTTATGGCACCGCATGAAGAGCAGGTTATCTTGTTGCCCGCGGTCCGCATGGTGTCCAGACTCCTGCACTTGGGGCACATGTACAAAAGCCTCTGAAGGCCCTCCGCCCTTTTGTCGCATACATAGCTGTAGTCAACGGTCTGCTTCCACTCGTCATTTGAGAAATGCATGTAGTCACGCAGAGTGTCAGACAGCTCGTCGACCGGTGCTGACTCGATCTCCTCGGAAGTCAGGAGGTACTTCACGTTCACCACGACCTTGCCCTTGCGCTCGAAATCCGCCCATCTGGGATGATGTGCATATCCGCCCTCAAGGTGCACGACAAGCACCGGAACCTTGTATCTCTTCACGAATTTTGCCAGAGACACATACTTTACGGGCATCATCTCCCCGTCCCATGTACGTGTGCCCTCAGGGAAAAGACCCACATTGTCCCCGTTCTTGAATGCACTGTGAATGTTCCTGATCATGGAAAGGTCCCTGCGTCCCTGCTGCTTGGGGATTGCCGTGCACCATTTTCCTATAACAAGCTTAAGGAACCAGTTCTTGAAAAGGTATGCACCGGCCACCCAGCGCACATGCTGCGGAAGAACCGCTGATATCATCACGGGATCCATGATTCCGACATGGTTAATCAGATAAAGGTATGGTCCTTTCTTGAGATCTGCACCGCACTCATTCCTGAGGCTTACCTTGCCTTTTGCTTGCAGCATCCGGCCATAGGTCAAGCGGGCTATCCGAATTAGAAATGGCATTCGGGACATTATCTCTCTCCTCAATCCGGACAAATTGTTTTTAACACAATTCTTCCGGGTGTCATTTTCCCACATTATTGAATTAAAAAAAAGTCTTTCTTGAAATTATCGTGTACAATACATGAACAGGAGTTATTATGGCAGCAGCAATCATCATAGCGGCAGTTCTGTTATTGGTTCTTGCACTTTCCTACTTTGTGGCGAACATGTTCGCGAACATTGTCGTTCACCCCAACGTCCACACATATGAGTACTCAAGGGATCAGGTCCTTCTGCATCATTGCAGCATTGACCCTCTCATTGTCCTTGAGGGCCACAAGGTCGAGGAATTCACCTACCATTCGGAATTCGGCTATGACCTCCGCGGAAGAATAATCCGCGCTGATGAGAAAGTGTCCTTCCCGGACGGCAGACAGCGCACAGTGATCCTGAGCCACGGCTGGACCAGCAACCACATCACAATGCTCACATACGGCAAGCTGTATCAGGAACTGGGCTTCAACATCGTCGGCTATGACCACCGCTACCACGGCAGAAGCGACAAAGGCCCCGGAACCCACTGCACAATGGGCTTCTATGAGCACAAGGACCTGATCGGGCTTGCAAACTACGTCCGCCAGTTCTTCCCGGAGGACACAATCTGGGGCATCCAGGGCGAGTCCATGGGCTCCGCCACAGCCATGATGGCTGCCCCCGAGATCCCGTGGCTCTCATTCGTGGTCGAGGACTGCGGCTACTCATCCATGCGCAAGGAGATGAGCGATAACCTAAGAAGCAAGCACCTTCCGGTTTTCCCGATTCTCAACATAGGCAACGCAATCCTCAAGAAGCGCTACAAGATGGACATGGACAAGGTCACCCCGGAGAAGTCAGTCGAACGCATTGATGTTCCCATGCTCTTCTGCCAGGGAGACCATGACACCTTTGTCCCCACCCGTTTCATCTACGATGTCTACGGCGCAAAGAAAGACAAGAAGGAGATGCACCTCTTCAAGGATTCAGAACATGCTGAGAGCA
The DNA here is from genome assembly GCA_017618315.1 of Spirochaetales bacterium. GTDB lineage: Bacteria > Spirochaetota > Spirochaetia > Sphaerochaetales > Sphaerochaetaceae > UBA9732. The sequence continues at coordinate 5,398 of JAFZUN010000010.1, read as the reverse complement.
TATGGGACCACACTGACGAATACCGTCAGGTTCTTAAGGACTTTCTGAAGAAGTACGGGATTATCTGATTACTATTTACTTGTAGTCTGCCTCTGTCAGAGTGGCCATGTGCTTGGTCACAATACTGCCCAGTTTCTCAAGATTGGCCCTGGAATTTGCAATAAGTATCGGACTTGGGACATCAAGGATCAGATCATCGGAGAGCTCTGCCTTGCCGTTTCCCCATCTGACTGTGTTGATCACACCGCCTGCCTCGCGGATAATCACAGCGGCAGCGGCGAAATCCCACGGATAGAGACGGATCTCAAAGTAGAGGTCAACCCTACCGACAGCCAGATAGCACATCTCAAGTGATGCCACACCGAAACGGCGGAAATCAGCGCACTGCTGATAAGTTTCATTCAGGACATTGCTGCAGACCTCGGCAAGGTTCTTGCGATACAGTGATAGAGCTGTGCAGATGACAGAATGCTCGAAATCCATCTTAGAGACATGGACCCTCTTTCCGTTATGGAAGGCTCCGTTGCCCTTTGTGGCCCAGAACAGATCATCATGATCCGGATTGTATACAACACCGAGCACAAGGTCCTTGCCCTGACGCATTCCGACGGAAATTCCGGACTGCTGCATGCCTCTGGCAAAGTTTGTGGTTCCGTCAATCGGGTCCACGATCCAGCAAATCTCCTTGTCGATATCCATCATGTGCTTCTCCTCGCCCTCGAATCCCGAACCGGGAATCAAGGCCTGAAGTTTCTGCTGCAGGAAGTCCTGAACCGCCACATCCGCTGATGTCACGATGTTCCATGACTCGCCCTCTTTCTCGGTGATGGAGAAGGAATCTGTTCTTGTGAACTTCGATGCCTCCTTCACAATGTCCTTGACCTGTTCTACCAGCTTCAAAAGATCAATCATCTCTCAGCTCTCCCTTGTTATCACGAATCTTAGCATATAGTCCTTTGATGCATCATAGCAATGCTCATCCAGAGTGTATGGGCCGCAGCTTCCTGTTCCTATACCCTGCTGGAACGCATTGATTGTAACATAAGTTCCGGATTTAAGCTCATCTTTCCTGTGCTTCATTTTTATCAGCTCGGTATCGCTGTATGGCTTTATGCCAAGCTCAAACGGCTTGTCCACAGCAGTGAACCTTATTGTATTCTTACCGTCTGAAAGCTGCGCATAACGTGTGTCACAGCGGTTTCCGCTCTCCTGCGGCCTGATATTGGGTTCTGTCATGTCATCCACGGCGCATTCGCATTCCTTAACCGGATACTGCTCCTTCATGTCAATGTAAGACTCCCCGCAGCGCCCCAGATATCGTACGCCGGTGAAAGACCTGTCCAGCATGAATGCTTTTCCGAACCTGGGAAGCTTTCCCTTGACCCTAAGAGGATGAAGAAGACTTGTGACCAGCACACCCTCTTTTCCATCAGGCATGGTGCAACCCTCATAAAGATCAGAGCAGAGGAATGTCCTCTTGTTGACCTTAACCGCCCATTCTGTCACAGCACGGTCCTCAGACTGCTTGCAACCCAGCAGAGTTGTTTTCTCGTCGTACCACTTGCGCATGGGCTTTGCAAAGAAGTTGATGCTGTCATTATCAGTCTCCGCCCTGAAAAGGACTGTATATGGTTCCGATGCCGTCATTCTTGACGATTCTTCGCCTTCTTCGCTCCCTTCACTGAACAAAACTACCGGCACCCCGTTCTTCATGCCGAACCACTTGGGCAGACTGCTTGTCTTGCGGATATCCGAATCGCCCTCTCCGACTTTCAGAATCTGCTCATTCAGGCAGATCTGCTCCGAGGATACCAGCTTGCCGGTCTTGTCATAGGTGTCTGCCGTCAGAAAGCAGTCCCCATAGATTTCTCCAAGGTCAAACTCCACCTGCTCTTTCTCAAGTGGCTGTGCAGACGGAGTGAACACAAAGCTCTTTCCGTTTGAGACGCTGATCTTCATCAGGAAATCGCTTCCCTTTGTGAATGCAGTTGTGTTGAAGACCTCAAACCTGTTTCCGTCAATACGGGAAAGACGGATAGGTCTGTAAGCATGACGCACAATCCATGCGCCGGTTGAGGGGCTTCTGTCAGGATAGAAAATGCCATCACAGCAGAAGTTGCCGTCATGGATCCACTCCCCGTGATCTCCGCCGTATGTGTATGAGCCGTCCTCATGCTCCACTGCATGGTCGTTCATCTCCCAGACACAGCCTCCTATCAGGCCGTCATAACTGTAGATCTCCTTCCAGTAGCCCTCGATGTTTCCTGGCCCCACGCCCATGGCATGGGCATACTCGCACAAGAAGTACGGACGGTCCATGAACTGCTTTGTCTTGCAGGTGCCTTCTCCGATTTCGTGAAGCTCCTTCACCGGCGGATACATGCGCGAAGCTATGTCATATGCCTTGCGTTTTGTGTAGATGGCACTCTCATAATGCACCGGAATATCGGAGACACTCTTGAAATACTCATAAGTGGCATCAGTGTTGCATCCTCCGCCGCTCTCATTTCCAAGGCTCCACATGATGATCGGAGTTGCCAGCGCCTTATCCCTCTGATAATGGCGGATGGTGCGGCTCAGGTAATGGCTCTTCCATCTGGAATCGTTTGAAAGGCGGTTGTATGTGGGTGGAAGCTTTCCGACAAGCACCCCGTGTGTCTCAATATCCACCTCATCTACTATGTAAATTCCCATCTCCGCAGCCAGCTCAATCAGAAGCGGATCCGGAGCATAGTGTGATGTCCTAACGGTATCAATATTGAAAGCCTTGCACAGTTTCAGGTCTCTCTCTATCTCGGAAGGAGTCATGCAATAACCGTTTTTTGGGTCAGTGTCGTGATGATTCACACCCTTGAATTTGATCTTGTGACCGTTCAGCAGATAAAGGTTGCCCTTCACATCAATAGACTTGAACCCAAGGCGCTGATGGATGCAGCTGTACGGACTTTCAATGTAAAGGTCATACAGGACAGGATTCTCTGCGCTCCACTGCAGGACCTCGAGCTCGGTAAATGTAACCTTGGCCTCACCTTCCTTGGATGTGGCTTTCATTGTCTGAGAGAGAGGCTTCCCGTCATGGTCGGTTCCCTCAATTGTGAAGCTCACCTCCTGACCGTCTGCAATGAATGCTGTGATATCGGCGCTATAGGTCTCTCCGAGCTTTCGAGTCTTAATATCGATGTCCCAAATATCATTATCATTCGTGATTCTTAGCAAAACATCACGGAATATGCCATTATTTCGGAACATGTCCTGACACTCAAGATATGTGCCGTTACACCATCTGCGTACAACGCAGACCAGCTCGTTTCGCCCCTTCTTCACCTTGTCCGTGATATCGAACTCTGCCGTATTGTGTGACTCCTCAGAGTACCCCACAAACTGCCCGTTGACATGCACCTCTATGCAGCTGCAGACACCGAGGAAAGAAAGAATGTATCTGCTATTTGAGCTGTTAGAGCTATTAGAGCCGTTAGAGCTGTTTGAGCCAGAGAGCGCCAGATCAAAAAACGTCCTGTAGAGTCCTACATGGTTCATCTCGTCTTCTGGAGCCTTCTTGAACCCGTCAAGGACACTGAAGTATCCCTTAACGGGATCCAATGTGGGAATCACAGGTGGCTTGTATGGGAAAGGATATCGGACATTCAGGTACATGGGGTGCGAATAGCCGCGGTACTGCCAGACAGACGGGACATCAATCTTCCCGAACTCTAGATTATCTGAGTCAAACTCCAGAGGAAGATCTTTCGGATCATCGTAGTAGTTGAAATCCCAGTCTCCGTTGAGACACATCACCAGATGGGAACGGTAACGCTTCTCAAGAAGCGGCACATCCGCAAGATCAGAGCGCGAAGGATAAGGGATGAGATAACTGCGTCCGGGCAGACGGTTCACATCTATGGTGTTGAAATCGCTGTAGTACTGGCTCTGAAGTCTGTATTGCATGTGAGACGGTTATCTCCTTTCCCGCTGTTTTGTAAATTATAGACCAAACCGGCGGGAAAAGAAATGTGCCTTTCTGCAGTTCCCTACGATAATAGTCTGGCAATCCCCTTTGCCATGCGTTTTGCAGGATCCTGGAAGTGGTTGCCGGAATTGAGCTCATAGACAACATCTATTCCCTTGGCTTTATACAGGTTGACAAGTCTCTCAGTATTGTCCTGAACCATACTCATCACAGAATTGCGTGTCTTTGCCTCCCTGTCCCCTAAGGAGAGATAAACCTTTGAGGGTTTTGAAGCTAATTCATGAGAAGAAACAAACTCCAGAAACCCAGGGAACCAGAATGAACCAGAGGCACTTGCAGCACCGGAGAAAACAGATGTCTTGTAGAGCGAATAGACTGCAAACAACCCGGCAAGCGAATACCCGGCAATAAAGACCGATTTTGGCTTTGAGCCCATTTCCGACACTGCAGCAGGAATAACCTTTTCCGTCAATTCATGCAGATAATCATCTGCTTTTCCGCCGAATGGAGCATCGTTCTTGAATACGGCAGGAGCTTCCCATGGGCTCAGGTCCCTGTTCCAGTCCATGCCGCTTACTTCCAGAATCGAGAAGTCCGCATCTGTCATTGACCCGACCAAGTCAAACACCAAGGCTCCCTCTCCCTCGAAAGTATTGAGCACAACAAGAGACGCATCAGGTGCTGTTGAGCGAATAGTCTTAATCTTCATATTTGCAATCACCAGTTTTTCACTATAACGGAAAAGTTTTTCACTTTAAATAATGTTTACATAGGCTTATAGTGAAAAACTCATGATGATTCAGACACATTCGGACACATTCGCACACTTTTTATTGACTTGTGTCCGAATGGAGAATAGTTGTTTACTTTGTGCGTGTTTTTTCTCGCAAAAAGTAAAGAGTGTTTACTTTTTCCCCGAAAAACAGGCATAAAAGTATATATCCCAAGTATTCAATATCAATAATCCCTCAATCAGTAACCTCTGACAACAAATATGTGTTTCTTTCACGAGCCCTCATGGGCTATAATATGCAAGTACACTGTCAAATACAGACAAAAATCAGGAGGCAGCACATGAGCTACGCCGATAAAGTATTCGTAAACAACATCAAGGACATTCTGGAGAACGGATTCTCAGATGAGGGACTTAATGTCAGACCGCACTGGGAAGACGGCACACCCGCCCACACCATCAAGAAGTTCGGCATTGTGAACCGCTATAACCTGCAGGAGGAGTTCCCAATCCTGACAATCAGGCGCACATACATAAAGAGCGCCATGGACGAGCTTCTGTGGATCTGGCAGAAGAAAAGCAACGACATCCACCAGCTCAAGAGCCATGTCTGGGACAGCTGGGCAGATGAGAACGGAACAATCGGCAAGGCATACGGCTATCAGCTCGGAGTCAAGCACAAGTACAAGGAAGGCATG
>JAFZUN010000082.1 GCA_017618315.1 Spirochaetales bacterium | reverse complement strand
TTCGACATCGATGCCAACGGCATTGTCCATGTCTCTGCTAAGGATCTCGGAACCGGCAAGGAGCAGAGCATCCAGATCCAGAGTTCCAGCGGACTTGACGAGAGCGAGATTGACAGAATGGTCAAGGATGCCGAGGCTCATGCTGAAGAGGACAAGAAGGAGCGTGAGAGAATTGATGCCCGCAACAATGCCGACAGCCTGGTCTATCAGACAGAGAAGGCAATGAAGGATTACGGCGACAAGGTTGATGCATCCAGTAAGGCTGCAATTGAGAGCGCTCTTGCTGACCTCAAGGCTGTGCTTGCAAACCAGAGCGCATCAGTCGATGAGATCAAGGCAAAGACAGAAGCTCTTCAGACTGCTTCTTACAAGCTTGCTGAGGAGATGTATAAGAACGCCAACCCGCAGGGCGGACCGCAGGCAGGACCTCAGGGTCCTGGAGCTGGCCCTCAGCAGGGACCACAGGGACCGCAGGGTGGTGCGGATGACGCAGATTACGAAGTCGTGAACTGATTACGTATCCAATCAAATACATGAAGAGGGGAATCGCGGAAGCGGTTCCCTTCTTGTGTACTATTCCTGTTTTTTTTGTTAACTTATCCTTAAGAAGGTTATTTGCATATTATGGCTGACAAACGTGATTACTACGAAGTCCTTGGAGTTTCCAAGAACGCGACACAAGACGAGATCAAGAAGGCATACCGTAAGCTGGCGATAGAGAACCATCCGGACCGTAACCCCGGTGACAAGGCCGCGGAGGAGAGGTTCAAGGAAGCCACCGAGGCCTATGAGGTTCTGTCTGATGAGTCCAAGAGAAAGAACTATGACAATTACGGATTTGCAGGTGTTGACGGCTCACAGGGATTCGGTGGTGCGGCATACAGGGATTTCAGCGATCTGTTCTCCGGTGGATTCAGCAGTATCTTCGAGGATCTCTTCGGATTCGGAGGCGGTGCATCATCACGTTCCCGCGCACAGCGCAATCCTGATGTCGGCCAGAGCATACGAGTGAACATTGAGGTGGACCTGCAGGACATCGTGCAGGATTTCAAGAAGGAGATGACATACTCACATCAGGTTGCATGTGAGTCCTGCCACGGCACAGGATCCGCAAAGGGAACAGCCTCCAACAAGACATGTCCCACATGCGGTGGAGTAGGTCAGATCCGCCAGTCAAGCGGATTCTTCTCCATGTCCCGCACCTGCCCGACTTGCGGAGGCCGCGGTTCAGTAATATCTGATCCTTGCCCGAACTGCCGCGGAACCGGAACGGTACGTAAGAGCCAGACACTGAAGATCAAGATTCCCGCAGGAATTGAGAGCGGAAGCGATATCATCATCCCTCAGATGGGAAATGCAGTGGCAAACTGCGCCACACCCGGAGACCTTTATGTCCGTGTCAACGTCAGACCTCACAGGTACTTTGTCAGAAGCGGAGAGGACCTTTATGTCCAGATTCCGATCTCGATGACCCAGGCGGCTCTTGGTTTGGATATTTTTGTCAAGAACCTGCAGAATGAGAACATCAAAGTTAGTATTCCTGCTGGAATACAGAACGGAAAGATCATCCGTGTCAAAGGTCAGGGACTTCCAAGGTACAGGAATGCGGATTCCAGGGGAGACATGTACATCAAGGTTCAGATCGAGACCCCGAAGCGTCTAGGCCTGAAGGCAAGGCAGATAATGAAGGAACTGTCTGATGCTATGGGTGAGAATGAGAATCCGACCCCGGTTCAGTTCGAGAACAATTAATTGAGGAAAACATGGGAACAAAGATCACCGGCATACACGCAATTGAGGAAGCACTGAAGAACGCATCACACGGAAGCACATTGTATCTCCTGCGCGGGGACAAGAGGAACAGCGCCCTGGAGTTCAAGGCCATGTCAAACGGTAAGACTGCTGTTAAGAAGGTCTCCGAACTTGAACTGAACAAGATTGCCGGAACCGGTGATCACCGCGGAGCTGTGCTTGATCTGGGTGCCAGAGCCGCCCAGAGTCAGGGCGGCAGGATCCGCGAGATGTCGGTCCTGGATTTCTGCAAGAGTCTGAAGGATGACGATGGGGCTCTGGTGATTGCGCTAGATGAGATAACGGATCCTCATAATCTGGGGGCAATTCTCAGAAGCGCTGACCAGTTCTCTGTAGCTCTGATAATTGTGCCTGAGAGAAGAAGCGCAAGCGCCAATGAGACGGTCATAAGGATCTCATCTGGAGCCGCACAGTATGTGACAATGTCCACAGTCCCGAATCTTGCAAGAGAGCTTGACGTCCTGAAAGAATATGGTTTCTGGATTTATGGTGCTGACATGAACGGAGACTCCTCTTATACCACCAGATTCTCCAAGAGGACCGCCATAGTGATGGGAAGCGAGGGAAGCGGAATGAGATCCCTTGTCAGGACAAAGTGCGACCACATTGTGTCCATACCTATGTCTGGCCATATTGATTCCTTGAATGTCTCGGTAGCTGCGGGAATACTCATGTACGAGTACCGACGCAGCTTTCCTGTTTGATCACGGCCCTCTGTTTTCATTTGCCAAAGACAAGCATGTAGTATACAGTCTATCTATAGAGGCTATAAGAGGGACGGAGAGACTACATGAAAAGAGTAATTATGGTATTTCTGGTCATCATGCTTGTGACCAGCGCAGTTCTTGCTGCGAACAACCAGAAGATTTATTCAGTTGACACTGAGTTATACAAGACAATCAGCCAGATATATATCCTCACAGGACATGCGCAGCCATCAGCCACTGGACCGTGGAGCGGTGACGAGCTTCTTAAGATGTATGAGGCAATAGACAGAAGTGAAGTTCCTGATTTTATGCTCGGAAGATATGATGCGGCGCTGGAGGAACTGGGTGCTTCTCCAAAGATTGAGTTCAAGGGCGGAGCCACACAGTTCTCGGGGACATTGGATCTTGAGCTTTATATGCACACATATGATTCCTCTTGCTTGGAAAATCCGTACCAGAGAACAGATGTGGCTGGTCTGACCGACTATGCCTTTGAGGGCAGGTCATGGTGGTTCGGAAAGGATCTCAATCATATCACCCCGTTCTTCAAGCTCAGCTGGGAGACTTGGCTGACAAATCATTTCTATACCGCTTTTGATTTCGGACTTCAGAACGCGTTCCGTGGAAATGAGGGCGGTGAACTTGGATCCACCATCATCAACACTAACATCCCAATGCTGCAGAACCCGAATTTCAGCATCAAGGTGCTGGATATAGCCAGTTTCCCGCACAGGGCATTTGCCTCCATAGGCGGGGACGGATGGTCATTCGAGGCAGGACGTGACAGATTGAGCTGGGGTGTAGGCACAACGGGTAATGTGGTGCTCTCTGACAACTTCCCGTACCATGACATGGTCAGGCTCACAGCTTACGGTGAGAAGTTCAAGTATACATATCTTGTCTCGTTCTTCCCGGCAAAGCAGAATTATTACAACAAGGAAGGTAAGAGCTACAACGGGACAGG
>JAFZUN010000081.1 GCA_017618315.1 Spirochaetales bacterium | reverse complement strand
GTCTAGCAGTGGTGCTTGTTGGTGATAATGCCGCAAGTCAGACCTATGTTAAGAGTAAGAGGAAATCCTGCGAGGAGCTGGGATTTGCCCATGTGGACATCACTTTCGAGTCGTCATTCTCTCAGGATGAGCTTCTTATCTGCATTGAGACCCTTAACAATGATCCTGCTGTTGACGGTATTCTGATCCAGATGCCTCTGCCTTCCCACATAGATGAGCTGGCAATCACTGAGGCTGTTCGTCCTGATAAGGATGTGGACGGCTTTCATCCTCAGAACATCGGAAAGCTTCTTCTTGGTCAGAGGTCCCTTGTGGCATGCACACCAAGGGGCATTATGCGCATCATTGACCACTATGGGATTGAGACTGCAGGCAAGAAGGTCTGCATAATGGGCAGAAGCAACATTGTGGGAAAGCCTATGGCTGCTCTTATGATGCAGAAGGGCCGTGACGCCACGGTGACAGTCTGCCATTCCAGAACGCCTGATGTTGCCACATACACCCGTGAGGCTGACATTGTGATTGTCGCTGTAGGTCATGTCAACGCACTGACATCTGACATGGTCAAAGAGGGCGCTGTTGTAATTGATGTGGGTATCAACCGTGTTCCTGACAGCTCAAAGAAGTCCGGTTTTGCACTGAAGGGCGATGTTGACTATGAGTCTGTCTCACAGAAGGCCTCGGCCATCACACCGGTTCCCGGAGGAGTTGGCCCCATGACAATCGCAATGCTCATGGAGAACACTATCCTTGCCGCATGCTGGAGAGAGGGCATTGAGCCTGAGGACCTGGACGGGGGCATCTGATGGGTTATTTCTTCATTGAGACATACGGATGCCAAATGAATGTGGCAGAATCTAACGCCATAGAGAGCCTTCTGCTTGCAGCCGGATGGTCTGCAGCATCTAAGCCTGAGGACGCCGATTTAGCCATTATAAACACATGCTCAGTCCGAAAGAGCGCGGAGAACCGTATCTGGGGAAGACTTGGTGCCTACAAGCATTACAAGGATATCCGGGCTAGCGAGGGCAAGAGCATGATCCTTGTGCTGACAGGATGCATGGCTGACCGCATAGAGGATGAGCTAAAGAAGGCCGCACCCCATATTGACCATATAGTTGGGAATAACGGTAAGCTGAAAATCCTGGAGATAGCCGGAGTTGCAGGACAGAGCGGCTCGGAGAGCGACAAGTATACGTTCACCAAGGCCTATTACAAGGACGGTGATTTCAGTTCCTATGTCCCCATCATGAACGGTTGCAACAACTTCTGCTCATACTGCATTGTCCCGTATGTGCGGGGCAGGGAGATATCACGCTGTCCTGAGCAGATTATTGATGAGGTGAGGTTCCTTGACTCAAAGGGAGTCAGGGAGATTACTTTGCTTGGACAGAACGTCAACTCTTATTCCTTTGAGGGCTGTGATTTCCCAACACTTCTTGAGAAGATCTGCGGTGTCTGCAACAACATCAGATGGATACGCTTTGAGAGCCCCCATCCCAAGGATTTTTCTGACAAATTGATTGAGGTGATTGCAACTCAGGACAGGGTGGCTAAGCATCTTCATGTGCCGATGCAGAGCGGGAGCACCAGGATCCTTAATCTGATGAACAGGCGCTATACCCGTGAGGCCTATCTCTCCCTGATTGAAAGGATAAAGAGGCGGATTCCGGAGATGACCTTTGCAGTTGATGTGATGGTGGGTTTCCCCGGAGAGACGGAGGCTGAGTTCGGTGAGACTATATCGGCCATGAAGGAAGTGGGCTACATTGAGGCTTACATGTACTACTGGAATCCCCGTGAAGGAACGCGTGCATGCTCGATGGAAGGTCAGATTCCCGAATCCGAGAGGCAGCAGAGGCTTCAGAGGTTGATTGACTGGCAGCTGGAGAATGCCGCGCGCATAAAGTCAACTCGTGCCCATGGTGTGCAGGAGGTACTTGTCACGCAGGTGTCCAGGGATAATCCCAACCAGATGCTTGGACGCAACGAGCACAACGAGATGGTGGCATTCGATGTCCTGGAGGGACAGGCTGTAAAGCCGGGTGATATGGTGAATGTGGAGTTCAAGTTGCTCAACGGCAACACTTACCTAGGGAAGCAGGTGAGGTTTTAGCGCTATTTGTGCTGTTTGCGCTGTTTGAGCCATTTGGGCTATTAGGGCTATTTACGCTATTAGAGCTAAACGGCGCGAAATAATGGGAGGAGTTCGATATGCCGGATTTCAATGACAGTTATGCTGAGGAGAAAGAGGTTTTTGAGAAGAAGTTCGAGAAACTTGTGAATCTTATAGAACACAGCCATCGTATGACGGTGTTCACGGGCGCAGGGGTATCGACCTTGAGCGGCATTCCGGATTTCAGGGGTAAGCATGGAGTTTACAATGATCCGTGGCAGGGGATGGACGTGGAGGAGATCATCTCAATGACGTTCTTCCGCCGTGAGCCGGGGATTTTCTACAAGTGGGCAAAGGATGTGTGGTACCGGCTGGAGGATTACGAGCCGAACATCGTGCACAAGACGCTTGCACTGATGCAGGAGAAGGGGCTTCTGGATTCCGTTTACACACAGAATATCGACATGCTGCACCAGAATGCGGGGTCGCGGAGTGTTTATGAGGTGCACGGAAGCCCGCAGTACCATCACTGCACACGTTGCGGGGCGCGTTTCGGCTATAAGGAGATTGCTCCGATAGTGCTGAGGGACGAGGTTCCCATCTGCCCCAAGTGCGGCGGAGTGATCAAGCCGGATATCATCTTCTACGAGGAAAGCCTGAATGAGAATGTCCTCAACCGAGCATGGGAGGATTTCTCGCGCTCGGACCTTTGCCTTGTACTGGGATCATCGCTGACGGTGCAGCCTGCGGCATCGCTTCCGATGCTTGCAAGGCGCAACGGGGCGGATATTGTGATAGTCAATGCCC
>JAFZUN010000080.1 GCA_017618315.1 Spirochaetales bacterium | reverse complement strand
GAAGGCGTTATCGATTTCGTTGGATGCGGAGGAGAGTTTCTTCTTGACGGAGTCCAGCACCACACCGAACTTGCCATATTCAGTTTTGACCTCTCCAAGTACATGCCAGACTTCGGAACTCTTTTTCTCTATGGCAAGGGTGCGGAATCCCATCTGGAGGCTGTTGAGGAGGCTTGCAAGTGTGGCAGGTCCGGCAATCATGACGTGGTAGTCACGCTGGATGCGGTCCTGCAGGCCGGGTATTGAGAGAATCTCCGCGTACAGGCCTTCAATGGGAAGGAAAAGAATTGCAAAGTCGGTGGTGTAGGGGACATCGATGTATTTCTCGCGGATGTCCTTTGCCTCATCCAGGATCCTTCTCTCAAGTGCCTTGCGCAGGGTTTTTGCGGATTCCACATCGCTTATCTCTGTTGCGGCGCAGAGCTTCTCATAATCCTCACGCGGGAACTTGGAGTCTATGGGCAGAAGCACATGCTCGCCTTCGTGTGTTCCGGGGAGCCTGACCGCGAACTCAACGGGGTCACGGCTTGTGCGCTTGGTGACGACGTTCTTCAGATACTGCTCCGGAAGCAGGATCTCCTGAAGGATACGCTCTGCCTGAAGCTCTCCCCATATTCCGCGGGCCTTGACGTTTGTGAGCACTTTCTCCAGGTTTCCAACACCCTGTGCAAGGACCTGCATCTCTCCGAGCTGCTTGTAGACGCTCTCCAGCTGGTCTCCGACCTGCTTGAATGATGTGGAGAGTCTGCTTTCCAGTGTGCTCTGCAGTTTCTCCTCCACGGTCTGGCGCATCTGCTCAAGGCGTTTCTCATTGTCCTTCTGGATTTCGGAGAGTTTTCCCTCGACTGTCTTTGTCAGCTTGTCATTGTCTGTTGAGAACTGGGCAAGGCGTGAGTCCACCAGTGTGTTCAGCTGGCTGCTGTGCTTATCAAGGCCGTCAAGGCGGGTGCTTGTGACAGTCAGTGCCTGCTCTATGCGCCTGAGGCTTTCCTCTGTAGAGGCAAGCTGCCTTGAGATGTCCTCAAGGATTCTGGATTTTGAATCGTCAGTCTTCTCCGATTGTCTGACGATGATCAATATAAGGAGGATTATGGTGATGACGCCTGTGGCCAGAAAAACGAACTGCATACTGAGAAATTAACATCAAAACGGCCGATTTTCAATGTCAGGAACAGAAAAAACCATTTGCGGTTTTCCATTATGTTTTCTATAATATAACCGTTTCACTAGGAGGTGAATTATGAGAAAACTATTGGTCATTGCCCTGATGACAATTCTGGCGTTCTCCGCATTCGCACAGGGTGCATCCGAGAAAAAGGCAGAGGAAGGCCCCATCACATTGGAGTGGTGGACTTGGGATACGGGAATGATTGAGCAGAACCAGTCAATCATTGCGCAGTATGAGGCGACTCATCCGAATGTAAAGATCAACAACACAGTCATTGCCACAGACGGCGGTGCATACAAGACACAGCTTTCAGTTCTTGCACAGCAGAAGGCTCTTCCGAATGTGTTCATGCTCAGCTCCGGAGACATTGAGGAGTGGGCATCAAACGGACTTTGCAGGAAGCTTGATGACCTGGTGGCTTCAGACCCGGACATCTACAAGAAGTTCTATGAGTCAATGTTCACATCTCTCAAGGATGTGGCAAAGACAGATTATCTGCCAGGCTTCCCGTTCGCTTATGTCTCATGCGACCTGTTCTACAACAAGGACGCATTTGACGCCGCAGGTCTTGAGTACCCCAATGAGAACTGGACATGGGATGATTTCCTTGCAGCCGCAAAGGCTCTCACCATTGATAAGAACGGTGACGGTGAGATTGACCAGTGGGGCTACTACGGATACGGACGTTATGCCGAGGCACAGGCTTGGATCTTCGCCAACGGCGGAGTGCTGACAAACAACACAACCCATACATTCGAGCCGAACCAGAATGCTCTTGATGCAATCCAGTTCATGTCTGATCTTGTGAACGTCTACAAGGTTGCCCCGTCCCCGAAGGACATGTCTGCAATCAAGTACAAGACAATCTTCCCGAACCAGATTGTTGCCATGTTTGTTGACGGCGGATGGTTTGCTGATGATTTCAGAAAGAACATCGGGGATAAGTTCCAGTGGGGCATCACAAGAGTTCCGGTGGGACCGAACGGACAGGCCAAGGTCACATACGGTTGGCCTGACTCATATGTGATCTCACCGTTCACAGAGCACGCACAGGCAGCTTGGGAGTTCACTAAGTACATCGCAGGAGAGGGTATTGGTCTTGATCAGTTCATGGCCGGAAAAATGCCTGCTTACAAGGCTCTTGTCGAGTCAGATGCATTTGTCGACATGACACAGCAGCCTTACGGTGACATGCAGCTCTTCAGAGATCATGCAAGCGACACATTTGTCACATCCTATACTCAGGGATGGAGCGAGTGGGTAGGATACGGTGCTGCAGAGTCAATGGGTCTCAACGGTGCTATCGACAGCATCCTGAACGGCGAGACAACTCTTGCGGAGGTTCTGCCTTCATTGACGGAGTCAATCAACAAGATCCTGTCACGCTATTATTGATTTTCCTAGTAGGTTAATTGCAGAGCACATGGCTTAGATGGTCATGTGCTCTATTCTTGTTTGTGTTATAATTTCAGAGCTTCAACGGAGGTTCTATGGCAGAGAAGCAGAAATTCAAATGGCACAGCTGGGCCACTCCCTGGGTACTGATTTTCCCGACGCTGGTCGGTCTTGTAGTATTCAGGCTGATTCCGATTGTGTCATCTCTTGTCCTTTCATTCACAAAATGGAATCTCATAACCGATCCCAAGTTTCTGGGGTTAAAGAACTACGTTGACCTCTTCACGGATCCGGACTTCTGGAAGATACTCGGCAATACCCTGAAGATCACAGTAGGGTATGTCGCGGGATCCATGGTGTTCGGCCTTCTTCTTGCGCTTCTTGTGAACAACAAGATTCGTGGCATGAACTTCTTCAGGGCTGCAATCTACATGCCTGTCATAACATCGTCCGTTGCCGTAGGTATTGTCTGGACCAGGATTCTCGGACCCAAGTACGGCATCCTGGACTTCCTCCTGAAGAAGATTGGGATCACCGCGCCGTACTGGCTTCAGGATCCCAAACTTGCACTTTGGACCCTTACGTTTGTCCAGGTGTGGAAGATGGCAGGCTATTACATGATATTGTTCCTTGCGGGACTGCAGTCCATAAGCCATGAGGTGATTGAGGCAAGCATAGTAGACGGAGCCACACCAACACAGCGGCTTTTCAGGGTGACAATCCCCATGCTGGCCCCGACATCGTTCTTTGTGCTTACGGTTGCAATCATGGATGCCTTCAAGAACTTCGAGCTCATTTATGCCATGACGATGGGAGGTCCGCAGAACGCCACCAACACGCTTGTGTATTCGGTTTACCTGAATGCGTTCTCCTATAACCGCGTCGGTTACGCGGAGTCCATCGCATGGGTGCTGATGGTTGTGGTTGGCGCTCTGACCATACTGAACTTCTTCATCAAGAAGTACTGGGCTCAGCCTTTGGAGTAGGGGGACATCATGGTAGAAAGACGTGTTTCAAAAGTGATAGTCATCTTCTTCATAATTCTGGCTGTTGCGGTCTCCATATTCCCGTTCATCTGGATGCTTGCCAACTCGTTCATGTCTGAGGACCAGATATTTGCGCTTCCGCTGAAATTCTGGCCGGACAAGCTCTTCAAGAAGGGCATGTGGGACAACTACGTCGAAGCGTTCTCCAACTTCAGTTTCGGGCGCTACACATGGAATTCGTTCTTTGTGTCTTTCCTTGCCGCCCTGGGGCAGATAATAGTTTGTCCGATGGCCGCATTCGCATTTGCAAAGATGCGTTTCCACGGAAGGCGGGCAATTTACACGCTGCTGCTGATGACACTGATGATTCCTGTGCAAGTCATCATTATTCCAGAGTACTATCTGATGATGAAGCTGGGCTGGCTTAACTCATATCTGCCGTTGATCATTCCGTCATTCTTGGCTGGAGCTTTCGGGACGTTCATGTTCATATCTGTCTTTGAGGCAATACCGTCCGTCCTTCTGGATGCAGCGGTGATAGACGGTGCGTCTGCCTATAAGATTCTATGGCGGGTCTATTTTCCGCAGGCGACGGCATCCGTGGCCACGCTGTTCATAATTGCCTTCATGAACAACTGGAATGACCTTCTGAGGCCTCTTCTGTATGTCATCAAGCCGTCTCTGTTCACGGTCACCATGGGACTTACCAGATTCCAGAACCAGTACACTACAAAGTGGGGTCTTGTTCTCACCGGATCGGTGATATCTGTCCTGCCACTGATAATTGTCTATATCTTCTGTCAGAGATACATAATCGAGAACCAGATGAGCTCAGGAGTAAAAGGATGATTGAATCCAGAATCGATACCGTCCGTTACGAAAACGGCGAGATGCAGCGATATCAGATAGTATCCGGGTTTGCATGGAACGACCTTGAGTTCGTGCAGGCTCCGTTCACCAAGGAGTGTTTCGATGAGATGTCGAGGATTTACAAGAACTTCGTCATAGGCAAGCATCCGCATTTCTACGGTGCCATGGCTGCCTTCCACATCCCCGACGACATGGAAAGCCCGTTTCCGTGTGAGACTGAACACGGCGTTGTGTTCGACAGGCAAATTGCGGCGACTATTACCTAGAAGAAGTTGGTCCGTGAAGGCTCCATCCGCAATGGGGGAGACCATCTTGAGATTGATGACCCTAAAATCAGGTCCTTCTTCGATGAGCTCGATGAAAGGGGATGGCTGTGTATTGGCTACGGCACAAAGCCCGATACCGATGCCGTGGGGATACTGACTCTAGGGGGCGATCTGGGATATCTGAGCAAGATTGATCCCACCCCGGCGTTCTGCTGTAACTCACATTTCTTCGAGATGGATCTCTTTGACAACGATTCCCCATATGATCTCTTCGGTGTTCCGTACGGCCTGATAGTCAAGGATGGGATTGTGTCACAGCCGCCTTTGAATAACCGTGAGGCTTTTGTGGTTGATCTGGACGGGAACCCCAGGATATCCAGACCGGAACTGAAGGAAATGGAAATCTCCATTCAGGGCAAGCTGTTCAAGCACGGCAGGAACTGCGAGATCTTCAGGCGTCCGGAGACACGCACCACTCCTGTCTCTGATGGTCTGGATGTGATGGTGGTGGGCGATGAGGTTGTGGCTTTCCATCGTGGGGGAGGCGTGAAGGTCCCGATGGGAGGTTTTGTCCTGCATACCGCAGAGGAGCTTCAGATGGTTCCGACTCCTGTTGTCTACCATGGCTTTGAGGACTGCATGTTCGGCATACAGGTAGGGTCTTCCGCAGTCAAGGACGGTGTTGTGATGGAGGGTTTTGAATCTCCGTTCTACAACATCTACGACAAGGAAGCTGTTCCGTTCCCGCCGACTCTTTATCCTCTGGATTATGCAAAGGACAGGGCCCCGAGGATGGCCATCTGTTCCGATGCTGACGGAAATCCGGTAATAATCTGGGCGGAAGGTCCTTCCAAACTAGGATACAGGTTCGGAGAAGAGAGCTGCGGGGCATCGCTTCTTGAACTGGGAAAGTATTGCCGTTCAATCGGTCTTGTGAATGCCTTGAACATGGACGGCGGAGGATCGTCGGAGATTTTCATTGATGGGAAGCTGACCATGCATGTCTCTGACAGATATATGGATGGCTCCGATGCCGAGCGTCCTGTCCCGATGGGGCTGATGATAAGATGAAAGAGGATTTTAGTATGCCTGAGATGACACTTAAGCAGAAGATTTGCCAGATGCTTCTGCCGGCATTCAGGTGCTGGGAGCCCGGTTCATCTGATGCGATGTCTGTCGGAACAATGGCCCAAAAGCTGGGTGAGCGCCAGTTCGGAGGCATAGTTGTCTTTGACCGGAACATTGCTGACCCCTATCAGGTTTCAATACTTCTGAATTTGGTGGGCAAGGCGAACCGGGAGTCTGGCGGCAAGACGGATTACTTCTTTGCTATTGACCAGGAAGGTGGCAGGGTCTCAAGACTTACCGGAGGCACGAAGTTCTCAGGAAACATGGCACTTGGTGCCGCAAATGATGAGTCTCTGGTTCTTGAGACGGCAGGAGTGATAGGAGCGGAGCTTTCGGAAGTCGGCTTCAATCTGGATTTTGCTCCGGATGTGGATGTGAACGATAACCCCGGAAATCCGGTCATTGGAGTCAGGTCTTTCTCGGATGATCCTGCTGTTGTCTCAAAACTGGGCTGTTCTTTTATCAAGGGACTTCATGAGCATGGTGTAATGGCCGTAGCAAAGCATTTCCCCGGCCACGGAAATACTGTGGTGGACAGCCATGTGGGTCTTCCTATGGTTGACAAGTCTCTTTCGGACCTGAAGAAGACAGAGCTTGTTCCGTTTGAGGCTATCATTGGCGCTACTGACATGATAATGACTGCCCATATCCAGTTCCCGCAGATTGAGAAAGCAACTTATGTTTCCAGAGAGACTGGAGAGGAGGTTTTCCTTCCTGCCACTTTGTCAAATACAATAATCACAGGTCTTCTCAGGGAGAATATGGGTTACAACGGTGTGGTTGTCACTGATGACATGCTCATGGGCGCAATCTCAAGGCATTTTGATCCTCTGGATGCAGCAAGGCTTGCCATCAATGCGGGAGCGGATCTTATTCTCATGCCTGTGGATCTCTCAACTTCAGGTGGGTTTGAAGGGATTGACCGTTATGTGGACGCAATCATGTCCATGGTGGAGAAGGGTGACATTCCCATAAGCAGGATTGATGAGTCCGTAGGGAGAATCCTTACATTAAAAGGGAAATACAGTAATGTCCCCAAGCATGCTGGGATTTCAGACTGGAGATCACATATTCCATTTGCGTGGAGATCCGCCTTCAAGGCTGTGACACTTCTTCAGAACAGAAACGGCCTTTTGCCTCTTTCCGGAAACGCGAGAGTTCTTGTGTGCTGTCCGTCTGAATCTGCTCGTCTATCAGTTGACGAGGCTCTGGCATTCATGGTCAGAAGTAATATTATTCCAGAGAAGAACAACATTGAGATCTGTATCTATGGCAAGACATTTGACCTGCCTCATGATTATGATGCATTCATCCTGATCTCTGAAAACAAATGTGATGTGCAGGTTCCTGATGACCTGGCAGATAAGGTGGTGTTCATAAGCGCCGCATTGCCTTATGACACGGCATATGCAGCGTCATGCGGGGCAGTTCTTGCATGCTACGGTTATGAAGGCTCCTTGAATCTGACTGTGTGCCTGAGTGCTGTCTTCGGAACATTCATGCCTAAGGGCAGGCTGCCGGTTACAATTCCAGCTCCAGATGGCAAAGCTGCATGGGAGCGTGGCTTCAGAGCTTGATTTTGTAGAATCCCATGTGCAATCCCATATATAATCCTACATGCAAGTGATGGAGGATCCAAATGTTAAACACTAAACAAGTTTCAGATTTGAATAATTCCGCAGAAGCATTGTCAGAGAATATGAGACTGAAAGCCGAGAATAGATTCTTTAATGAATTGTATACAGCGGAGAAGAGGGCGGAGACGGAAGGTTGGATCTCTTCAGATGATGTGAAACGGCGTTTAGGAATTGATTCTTGAATAGAGATGATTCAGTGAGGATAATCCGGGTTTTCGATGGAAGGCAGGATTATCTGCACATGTTGTTTCCGGTCAGTTCACATTGACCTGAATGAGGTCATTGATTATCTCGCGGACTTTCTGCTTGTTCTGAGGGAAATAGACCATGTGGAACAGGTAGGTCTCAAGCATGATGGTGAGTTTGTCAGCGACATCCTGGGCACTGCATTTCTTCATCTTTCCTTCTTTGATTGCCTGACGGATCAGCCTTGCAAAGAAAAGATTCAACTTTGCCGTTCTCCGGGATACTGTCTCCGGAAGATCCTCGAACCTGTCGATCATCTTGAGGAAGTTCCCCACCTGCTTCTCGAAGGTGTCCGCCTTGTCCATGATGTCATTTGTCATAAGGCGGATCTTCTCCACGGGATCCTTCACGGAATCCCAGTTCTCTGAGGTGTACTGGGAGAAAGCAAGGTCTGTTGTGTATTTCACAGCCTCCTGATAGAGCTGTGACTCATCCTTGAAATACTGGTAGACGGTGGTTCTTGACAGACCGCATGCGGCAGCTATGAGGCTGAGATTGGCATTCTTTCCCTCCTGGGCATAAACCGTAAGGGCGGCAGCCATTATCTCGTTTTTTCTCTGCTCGTGGTCTATCTTCTTTGGCATATTGACATTATAGCCAAAAATGTCTGAAACGTAAAGGAAGATGTTCTGAGTTGCCGATTTGCACTTGTTTTTGTATTTTAGTGTCGTGATGCTGGTCTTCACGGGGCATTATGTCCTCTGAACACACTAGCGAGGGGTTAAAATGAACATTGACAAGTTTACAATAAAAATGAAGGAGGCTCTTCAGGGAGCCGAGAACCTTGCCACAAGGTACAATAACGCGGAGATAGGCAATGAGCACATGTTCCTTGCCATGCTCCAGCAACAGGACGGAATTGCGGAGCCGCTTTTCGCCAAGGTGGGGATTGACTTCCAGGGTCTTCTCAATGAGACCCGCTCAATTGTAGACAGACTCCCCAAAGCATATGGCGGAGCAGTGAATGTGGGTATCTCACGTGGTCTGTATCAGATTCTTACAAACGCCCAGTCAGAGGCGGACAAGTTCAAGGATGAGTATGTCTCAACAGAGCATGTTATTCTTGCCATGCTTGACGATGACGGTCAGATAGGCCGCCTTCTCAAGCGTTACGGGGTGACCCGTGATGCACTCATGCAGGCTCTGCAGAGTATCCGCGGACGCCAGCGTGTCACCGACCAGGATGCTGAAAGCAAGTATCAGGCACTTCAGAAATACTGCCGCGACATGACAGCCCTTGCCAGACAGGGCAAGATGGATCCCGTGATCGGACGTGATGAGGAGATCAGGCGTGTCATGCAGGTACTCTCCAGGAAGACCAAGAACAATCCTGTGCTCATAGGAGAGCCGGGTGTTGGAAAAACCGCGATTGTCGAAGGTCTTGCCCAGAGGATTGTCGGCGGAGATGTGCCGGACTCACTCAAGGACAAGAGCCTTCTTTCCCTTGATGTGGGAGCTCTTGTGGCCGGTGCCAAGTTCCGCGGTGAGTTCGAGGAGCGTCTTAAGGCGGTTGTTAACGAGATAACCAGAAGTGAAGGTAAGATAATACTCTTCATTGATGAGCTTCATACAATAGTTGGAGCAGGTGCCGCTGAAGGCTCCACTGATGCCTCCAACCTGATCAAGCCGGCTCTTGCACGTGGTGAGCTTCATGCCATTGGAGCCACGACACTTGATGAGTACCGTAAGTACATTGAGAAGGACAAGGCCCTGGAAAGGCGTTTCCAGCCTGTTTATGCCTCAGAACCTTCTGTTGAGGACACTATTTCGATTCTCCGTGGTATCAAAGACCGCTATGAGGTTCATCACGGAGTGCGTATAAAGGACGATGCCCTTGTCGCTGCGGCGGTTCTCTCCAACAGGTACATCACCAACAGGTTCCTTCCGGATAAGGCCATTGACCTGATTGATGAGGCGGCTAG
>JAFZUN010000079.1 GCA_017618315.1 Spirochaetales bacterium | reverse complement strand
TTGCCGCTTCCGGACGGACCGATGATTGAGACCAGCTCTTCTTTGCCGACAGAGAAGTCCAGATCCAGTGTGATCTTTCCGATGTTCTTTTTGATCTGATTGCAGACAAGTCCGTATTCAGGCATATCTTTTGCCCTCCCGTGAATGACCTATACCTAAAGAGAAGAAGATGAAGCAGAGCACCAGCACTACAGAGCCCATGGCACAGGCCTGGGTCATGTCTCCCTTTTCTACGAGCCTGAGACTCTGGGCATAGACAGTATTGAGCCCGAAGGTCTCGGCTGCGCCATAACCTGCAAGGCTCAGAGCTATGGCCGTGAAGATTGCAGACCTAACATCAGCTGCGATTATCTTAAGGTCTATGCGTCTGAAACTTGTTCCGTTCCTGTATCCCAATGAGAGTGATGTCTCCCTGCAGGTCTTGCGCAAAGCCCTCATGGACGGCAGCACTATCATGGTCTGGACCGAAGTGAGAACCAGGATGTGACAGAGGAGAGTGAGGATCATCTTCACCACAACTGTATCCGGAAGCCATGCATAGAGGCCCATGAAGCCAAGAGCTAATGGCATGGACTTCATCGCAAACGGAATCATGGCGATGAACGTGCATGAGCCTGAAGATGCAATCCCGATGCTTATATGGACTGCAATAAATGATGCTATAAGCGATGATGCCACTGCAAGTGCAAGGCAGAAGGCAAGGGCCACGAGCCAGTCAAGGTTAAGCACTGAGAACATGGTCTTGTATATGCCAAAGGAGATTGATCCTTCTATGAGAACTGACCTGAGAATCATGGACAATGCGGGGAAAATGCTCATGGCAAGGACAGCGACAATGTAGATGAATGAGAGGAAGATGACAAAGATATTTGCCTTTCTCTTTGGTTTTTTGCTGTCTGCGGGCATCTCAACCCTGCTTATTCTCTTCTCGGATGTGACAAGCACCACAAGGATCAGAAATGAGATGACCGTTGAGATTATTGCATTCTCCGAAAGGAGCCAGTTTCTGAGAAGCACAAGAGCACATGTCCCGAACAAAGCAGGTCTGATCTTTGGAAGGGTGATGGAAAAGAAGATGCGGATCCTTGAGGCTCCCAGAGTCCTTGCATTCTCCTCACACCTGTTGTCCAGTCTTCTCCCGTGCTCTCCCACCATGGTTATTATGAGGGGAATATTCAGCATGAGGCTGATGGCACATGTCCTGAACAAACCTGCCATATTGATTTCAATTATGTAGCCGCCCTTGCCGAAGAGGTTGTCAAAGCAGATGCCCATCAGAACCGGCGGGAAGCAGAATTCAAATGAGAAAAAGACTCTCAGAAGGTTCCTTGTTCCTCTCCCGCATTTTGAGTAGATTGCTATTCCCGGGAAGGCCAGGATCAGGGAGGCAAGGGTACATGCAGCACCGATGGCAAGTGAGATGCCTGTCTGGGTGAGGAACGCGATGTCGGTGACGATGGCTGGGATATCTCTGTATCCGTTGAATATCAGAAGCGCGAATGGGGGCAGAAGCAATACAAGCAGAAGAAGATAGCCTGCCAGTGAGTATTTTCTGTTGTATGTCTCTATCCTGTCCACGACCCTATATTACCATAAACAGTTGCGATGTTTAACACAAATAAGATAATATTCAAGACGTGATACAGTTCTACCTTCTTTCGGTTGTCTATCTGGTTCTCAGCGCAGGTCTCCTGCTTGTCGACAAGTACGGGACATCGTTTTTGTTTCTGATAAACCTTAAGACCTTCTACAACTCGAAGAAAGCCGTGAAGATCACATTCATCTCGCTGGGACTGCTCATTGCGCTGGCTATAATCTTTTTCCCTGTCTCCCCTGGACCGATAATCCTGGGCGACATCCTGCCTGCGGCGAACATAATCATCATTCTGATCTATCTTCTCAGGAACATAGGTAAGACTGAGAGCATCGCGGACTTCAACAACGGAAAAAGAAACGCCCTGGGCTTTATAACCCTGGGCGTTGCAGTTATCCACTTTTTATTTCCCTGGATAGTTATTATCTGATTTACAGGACTGTGCCGTTGGGGATGGAAACTCCCTTGTTGATCACAATGATTCCATCGTGAATGGAGTAGTCACCGTAATCGCCTTCCTTCCTGGGAATGTCATCGATTCCGATCCTGCAGCCGTCACCGATGCGGGCGTTCATGTCAATGATCGCACGTTTGATGATGGTGCCTTTTCCGATTCCCAGGTTTGGGATTCCCTTGGCTGCGTTCTCGGCCTTCTGGGCCTCGGTCTCGTAGTATTTGGCTCCCATGCAGTAGACTCCGTCAAGGGATGCTCCGCTCTCAATGATGGTACGGACACCGATGATAGAGTTAACTATGTAAGCATTTGTGATGATTGAGCCCTCGGAAGTCAGCGAGCTTGTGATGTTGCTGAAGTTGACCTTTGTGGCAGGGAGGTGGCGTCTGTGGGTGTAGATCGGCATCTCCTCATCGTAGAAGTTGAACTTGGGATTGATGCTTGCCAGGTCAAGGTTGGTGTCATAGAAGGCCTTGATGGTTCCGATGTCCTCCCAGTAGCCGTTGAAGAGGAAGGATGCAACCGGCTTCTTCTTTGTGAGGTCAGGGATGATCTCCTTGCCGAAGTCAGTCTTGTCGTTGTCAAGGGC
>JAFZUN010000078.1 GCA_017618315.1 Spirochaetales bacterium | reverse complement strand
CTGGTCAGAAAAATATTAATTGAGCTCTGTTCTCTTTTTCAAGGCTTTGACCATATAGAAGGCAAAGCAGGAACAGGCAAATACAAGCCCCACAGGATATGCGATTGATTTCGGGAGTCTCAGTCCTTCTTTTGCAATGAGGATGTATGTCATTGATACGGCACTCATGAATGTCGTAGGCAGTGCGCTCATGAGACTGTACAGCATGCTGTCTTTGTTCTTTAAGAGATAGGCTGTGATCATCCACAGCGTTATCATGGCCAGAGTCTGGTTGCTCCATGAGAAATATCGCCAGAGCACGTTGAAGTCCAGCTGTGTCAGGACCGCGGCAACAGCCAGGAGAGGGATTGTCACCACAAGACGGTTCTTTATGGGTTTCTGGTTAAGGTGTGTCATCTCCGAGAGAATCAGTCTTGCACTGCGGAATGCCGTGTCTCCTGATGTGATTGGACATGCCACAACTCCGATTATTGCAAGTATTCCTCCAATCTTGCCCAGCATTCCGACTGAAATCTCATAGACTGTGCCTGACTGGCCCAAAGTTGTGATTGCGTTCTGAAGGCCGCCTGTGACACCGTAGAAGGCCACTCCGCCTGCAGCCCACACAAGCGCCACTGCTGACTCCTTTATCATTGCACCGTAGAAGACCTTTCTTCCGTGAGACTCTTCTGCAATGCACTTTGACATCATCGGTGCCTGGGTGGCATGGAAGCCGGAGATTGCTCCGCATGCTACTGTCACAAACATGTATGGCCAGATGGGAAGTCCCTCAGGATGCATGTTCCTGAAGCTGATCTCCGGGACATGATAACCACCGAAAACAATGCCTCCCATGATTCCGAATGCCATTAACAGAAGCACGGCTCCGAACACGGGATAGATGCGTCCTATCACCTTGTCAATCGGCAGAAGAGTGGCAAGGACGTAATAGGCAAGAATGATAATGACCCAGAGCATGGTGTCACTTTCCATCGGGGTGAGTCTGTCTATCAGCGCAGCAGGGCTGGTGACAAAAACGGTTCCCGTCAGAATCAGGAGCACAACGGAGAAGATTCTCATGATCCACTTGACCGGTTTCCCGAGATAGATTCCGGAGAGTTCCGCCACGGATGCCCCGTCGTGGCGCGCGGAGATCATTCCCGTCATGTAGTCATGAACGGCTCCGGCAAGAATTCCGCCGAACACAATCCACAGGAATACCACCGGGCCGAAACAGGCTCCCATAAGGGCTCCGAATATGGGTCCTGTCCCTGCAATATTCAGGAACTCGACGAGAAATGCCTTCCATGTCTTCATGGGGACAAAGTCCACACCGTCTGCTATTCTTTTTGCAGGGGTTTCCCTGTCATCCGGACCGAAGACTTTCTCAACTACTTTGGCATATGTATGGTAAGCGATGATAAGGACTGCAAAAGAAAGAATAAGTGAGATCATGGCATTATTCTAGCAATCTCATGTTTTAGTGTCAAAGAATATGTTACAATCACCGCACAGGGGGAAATACCGCACTATGAGTACTCTTCTCAAATTCGACAGACTTAGCAACACAAGAGATCTTGGAGGGATGAAATCAGAAGATGGCCGCACTATAGCATCGGGAAAGCTTATCCGAAGCGGACAGCTCTATGACATCTCGCCTTCGGATATCAATAAGCTCTCGGAGTTGATTGATACCGTTGTTGATTTCAGGACAGAAGATGAGAAGAAGGAGAATCCCGACACTGATATACCTGGAAGCACCTATCATTTCATCCCTGTGGTGGAGTCTTTCTCTGCCGGGGTGTCCCATGAGGAGGAGTCCAACGAGAGTATTGTAGCAAAGCTGGTCTTTGATCCTGAGGGAGCCTTGAATTACATGTGTGCCATGTACCGGAAATTCGTCTTCAGTGATTATTCCCTGTCTCAGTACAGGAAGTTTCTCAAGATCCTCCTTGATGATCACGAGAGGGCCGTTCTTTGGCATTGCAGTGTGGGGAAGGACCGTGCCGGAACCGCTGCCTTGATCATTGAGAAGATACTCGGCATTCCGG
>JAFZUN010000077.1 GCA_017618315.1 Spirochaetales bacterium | reverse complement strand
GGGCATTCTCATCATATCTGCTCTTGACGTAGAGCGGCTCTGCGATCCTGTTCTGGAAGGCATAGGCAAGGTTGTAGTAAGTCATGCCATGGGCGTTACTTATCTCCTGTCCACCTCCGGCTCTGGTTACGGTGAATGACTTGAGTGTGGGGCTGTGTCCTTCGATGATGTCAGTGACGTCAACGCCAAGTGCAAGAGCGCAACGGTAGATGAACGTGAAGTTCAGGTCTCCTGTTCCGGACTCGCAGGCCATGTATTCCTCACGGCTTGTCTGGGTCTTTGCGGCCATCTCATATGTGGTCAGGCCCTCGATCTCCCTGAGTTCCTTGATTCTGGCTGCCATCTCTTGGATCTTGTAGTCCAGTCCTGTTATCTGTGCCATTTCACCCTCCTCTCAAGTGTCACCTCATCTGCCACTTGACACTTTATATGACGGGCATAAAAAAAACCCGTCCCAAAGCTCAAATTCTTTGAGACGAGCATATATACATACCCGCGGTACCACTCAAATTGCATTCCTTGCGGAACACCACCTTCAGAGTCCAACAACTCCTATGCCCTGACGCGGCAGATTCGGGAAAGCTCTACTTGCCTAAAAGGCTTTCTGCCTCCAGCTCAGGAGCGACAGCTTGTTCCGTTAGTTCCCCCGGCTCGCACCACCCGCCGTCTCTCTCTTGGCTATCCGGAAAAGCACTCTCCGTCAACGCTTTGCAGTTACTATATGCAGAAACGCCTTTTTTTGCAATAGGCAAGATTTCCAATCAGTCATTTTCCATTATTACCCGCGGTACTTCATTACGTTAGATACCAATTGCTCCTCGATACTTGATGCAATTCCCTGGCTCAGTCCCGCCTTTTGTGCAAATTCAGGCCACTGTGATATACCATCTCTGACTTCCACAATGGTTTCCATGGCAGATCTTTTCTTTATACCCATATATCTTGCACTTTCCAAGAGATCATTCAGGGTGATATTCTCCTGCTTTCCGTTGATTGTCATCTGATGGCTCGATGTCCACTTTCCCTTTGGGTTAAAAGCAAAGGTAATATCATATGCAGGAGACAGGTGCCATTCCCCTGACCTGGTCATCAGAAATGAGATGTTCTTAACATGGTCATCATGGTTCATGCCAAGGACATTGAACACCATCCTTCTATAAAGCTGTGATATATCACTGAATGAGACCGACATCTGCTTCATGACCATTGATGCCTGCTCATACCCGCAGCTGCCACTGAGGTTGAAATCAAAGTGTCCGATTGCTCCAAGTGTCTGCATGTGTATTTTCGAATGAGTGTTCCGATCCCTGTCAAATCTGCGGGTCATGAAATGAGCACGTCCGTTTTCCTCAAGCAACCTGCACTCCTCCATGTTTATGCCTGCCTTCTTTGCCATCAGGCTGTAGGCGTATTCTATACGGGTGAACTGCTCCGGATCCGGACCTTCCTTGTCTCCGTTGTTGCTGATTCCGTCGAACTTCAGAAGCCAATAGTCGAAATCTGTTCCGACGGGTATCTGTCCGGACCGCAGTTCTCCTGTCTTCTCATTCCATGCAATGATTGCCTTTGCCCTGGCTCCGCCGGCAGAAGATCCGACACTGATAATCTGTTTCAATGAGTCCTGCCCGATTCTGATGTTGAAACCGCTACGTACTTTGAGAACATCCGATGCAAGCCCTACCAGCTTATCCATTTCTATTCTTTGCGCTTTACTCAGATCAGGTCCGACAACAGGATAGTATTCAAGTGCTCCCATTCCACGGGATCCCGTGTAGCACAGCCTTTCCACAGGATTGAAAGACTCCGGTGCTCTCCCCTGGCTGATGAGCCATGCATCAATCACAGCATTGCCGAATTTGTCGGGAAGACTGTCTGCGAGCATCCCGGGCAAACCGTGGAAGGACACAGGATTAAGCTCAGGGAAAGAAAACACCCGTGTTGACAGAGGCATCATCAGAGGAGCGACTTCAATACCGGATGACAGAAAATCCGCAGCATATTCAAACCTTCCGAATCCTTTACCCGAATCAAATGAGACATAACCGATTGTACTTCCCCATAGTCTGACTTCCGCATTTGTCATTCTTCATCACCCCATTTCCAGTCTGACTTTCTTTCAATCCGTTTTCCAACCCTTTGACGGGCTTTACCGTACAGGTATTCCTGACTTGGCCGTAATTCCTGTTCCGGAATCATCATGTCCATCCTTTGGACAATACCGAGTGCTCTCATCACCTCAATCAGCGTAGAAAGTGATATGTCTTTCCCGTTCTCAAGATTACCTATTGTCCGTTTTGATATTCCTGTCCTGTCCGCAAGTTCCGACTGAGAAAGTGATGCATCTATCCTAAGTGCCTTGAGGCGGGATCCTATTTCAGTCAGAATCTCGGTATTTGTCGAAATTGAGCGTATGGACATATGTGCCTCCACTGATAATAATATGCTATATTTAGCTATTTGGCAATATATTGCATTTTATTACATATTATGCAATATATATAGCAACATTTTGCCATTTACTTACATGTATTTTCACCTGCAAATGAAACCACCCCTGAAATCAAACAAGATTGTTTCTCATTATATTTTGTATGACAACTTCATTATTATTGATTCATTCTGAACACATGATAGATGCTTGTTTAAACTCATTCCAACAATGATGTTGTATACTTTTTCGCAGTTATTTAAGCACATAAGTAAACAAGCGTTTCTTTTTCCAAGTTTTTCAGGGCAAAAAGTATACAACAGCTCGTTAAGGAACACACAGTCAAATAGCAGTTTTCGAACTTGTCAACTTGACAACTTAGTTTTCCGCTTTTATTCTGAGCATATGGAACAGATGACAGTTGCGGATTTCAAATCAAAGTTCTCTGAAGTGATTTCCATGGTGGCCAACGGGGAAAGCATTCAGATTCTTTATGGACGTACAAGGCGCCCTATTGCCGTTCTTTCTCCATGTAACTCAGGCACGGAGGGGAAGAGGATAATCGGAACATTTGACGGCATTGCATCCTTCTCCGAAGTCGATGAAGGGAAAATCACCGAAGAGGAGTTCCTCGGACTATGAAGTATCTTCTGGACACGCATACATTTATCTGGACAGTTCTTGATACTTCTATGTTGCCGGACAGAGTTATGGAAATCATTGAGAATCCAAGAAATGAGATTTATGTCTCCTCACTTTCCTTCTGGGAAATATCAATCAAGACACGGCTCAGAAAGATGGACTTCAGGTACATCGACATCAGACACCTGCCGAACATCGCAAGACAGTATAACTTCAAGATTCTTGAGTCTTCTCCTTACGATATGGTTTGTGAAGGAGAACTGCCTTATTTCAAGGAACACAAAGATCCGTTCGATAGGATGCTGATCAGCCTTGCCATAAGGCATAATCTTATTCTTCTTAGCAAAGACAAACAGTTTGACAGATATATTCCATCAGGCCTTCAGCTCCTGTGGGATTGACGACCAACTTGAGGTCGCAGATTGCGACCTCTAAATGCCGCAATGAGGTTTCTATATGACAAATGACTTGGTAGTGAAGAGCATTGAGAATGAAAACATCCGAGGAATGATACACATAATCAGAGGACAGCAAGTCATAATAGATAGTGACCTAGCAAGACTTTATGGCGTTGAAACCAAAAGATTGAATGAACGGGTAAAAAGAAATCTTGACCGCTTTCCCGAAGATTTCTGCTTTCAGATTACGGAAACCGAACTCGACAACTTGAGGTCGCAATCTGCGACCTCAAGTGTAAAGTTTGGTGGTAGAAGATATCTCCCGAATGTGTTCACTGAGGCAGGTGTTGCAATGCTCTCTGCTGTATTGACAAGCAAAACTGCAATCGAAGTAAGCATCAGGATAATGAATACTTTCGTTGA
The DNA here is from genome assembly GCA_017618315.1 of Spirochaetales bacterium. Classification (GTDB taxonomy): domain Bacteria; phylum Spirochaetota; class Spirochaetia; order Sphaerochaetales; family Sphaerochaetaceae; genus UBA9732. Next base: position 1,885 of record JAFZUN010000077.1, on the reverse strand, counting down.
GATGCGGAAATTCATTGCAAACAATGCAGCAATGTTCGAGCGCATCAGCGCAGTGGAACTCAGACAGTTGGAATACCAGAAAAACACAGACAGGAAGCTGGATGAAATATTCACCTACATTGCGGATCACGCAGAAACCGAACAGAAACTGTTCTTTGAAGGGCAGATATATGATGCGTTCGGACTACTCACCTCAATCATTCGGAAGGCGGAGAATAACATCAAACTTGTTGACAGTTACGTAGACATCGCAACACTGAACATACTTGCGAAGAAAAAACCCGGTGTGGCAGTGACCATATACACCCATCCTAGAACACATCTTACAAAAATGGATATAGAAACCTTTAACAGACAGTATCCGGAGTTGACAATAAAGCATACAGATTCGTTCCACGACCGGTTTCTGATTCTGGATGAAGCGGAATCTTACATAATAGGAGCATCCCTCAAAGATGCCGGAAAGAAATGCTTCGGAATAATGACCATTAATGATGAATCATTTAAGAAAGACTTGCTGAACAAACTCACCCGGAATTGAAATGGCCCACATACTTGGAAGCCCAAGGCTTACAGCCCGCCCATGCTTCGCAGGGCTCCTCGTCAAGTCCGCATTCCAGATATCCTCCCTGTATTCGGACAACTGGAATGTGGACTTCCGGCATCATCAATTCAAAGCTTTTTATACGTCAATCGTTTATTCCAGCAAGCGCAAGGAACTTCTTCTCTGACTGAATCTCATGCGTGATAAACTTGCCATCCTTGAATAGCGAGAAATTCGTCACAGGAGTAGGAGCGTTCTGTGCAGCCTCCAGATTATCTATATGAACAACCTTAAGAGGAACACCGTTCTCCTTTGCCACCTCTGCAAGACGCGGAACCCAATAGTAAGTGAACGGACACTGATCTGAATACATGAGGACAAAGCCACCCTCATTCACATGCGGATGCTTTGCGCAATCCTTGAAGTGCGGAAGCACCTCTCCATCTGCGAACTGAAGCGCATAAAGCTGTATACAGACATCAGATTCATCTGCAACACGGAAGCCCTTGTACAGCAGATACTTGGGATCAGCCAGAAAACCTTTCTTCTTTGCAGAGGACAGGATGCACAGCCCCTTCTTCCCCTTCTCTTTTGCATCACGGATGCACTCGTTCAGAAGGTCGTTTGAATACCCGTGGCCTTTGAAGGAACCGGAGACCCACATGCAGTCAATGTGCATGTACCCTTCCGCCACGATAGGATGCCAGGCATACTCTGCCGGGATGTACTCAATAAAGCACTTCCCGCGCTCCTCGCTGCGATAAAAGACCAGCCCCTCATCAAAGCGCGACTTAAGCCACTCCTTCTTCTGCGCACTCTGGTTATTCGACATGGCGCAGCAGATATGCTCTTTGTCTATATTCTCTGCAGTAATCCTGATGTAATTCATAATCTCCTCTTTTTCCTCACACTCTTCCTAACCACCTTCAATTGGCAACGTTTGGCTCAAATACCTCAAATGGCTCAAACAACGCCAATGACGCAAACAGCTCTAATCCCTCAAATGCCCCAAATGCCCCAAAGGCCTAGTTCTCTACGTATTTCAATGAATAAGCTTCATGATGTCAACAATAGCACAATCTCACGGTTTTTTTGGGGAAGAAACTTCCGCTGTCCTGCATTTGGTAACAATCTCAACATGATGCCGCCATGGAACATATGCAAAAATGGAGGGGAACTCTATTTCTGCACCAAGCTGGTGCAGTTTTAACTCCGTGATTTCCGCACCAGGTGCAGTTATTTCTTTGCTTGTGTTTTTGCGCTTACAAGTGCCAAATTGGCGAATTAGACTTTTCCTCAAAACCGGGGTCAATATCGGTGATTTAATGTTCCGACGTGTCC
>JAFZUN010000009.1 GCA_017618315.1 Spirochaetales bacterium | reverse complement strand
CCGAACAATCCGATCATGACAGGCAGAAGGGAGATTCCACCAGCAAGGTTGATGTTTCCGTATGTGAAGCGCCTGTAGGAATAGATGGTGTCCATTCCGACCTGGCTCATCAGAAGCCCGATGAAGCCTGATATCCATCCCTTGAGCGGGTCACCGTTACTGGTGAGGTTTCCGCAGATGACAATTCCGAACAGGGCCAGGAGGAACATCTCATGGCTCATGAACTTGAGGGCGAACTTTGTCAGAAGCGGAGTGAACAGGGCAACACAGATGATGCTTATCATGGTTCCGAAGAACGAGGCTCCTGTGGCAACAAAGATCGTCAGTCCGGCCTTACCCTGCAAGGCCAGCGGATAGCCCTCCATGGCCGTCGCCGCGGAAGCAGGTGTTCCCGGAATATTCAGGAGAATGGCGCTCTGGTTTCCTCCTGAGATTGCGCCGATGTAGATGGCAAGCAGTGACAGGATGGCCAGAGGGCCGCTGAAGTTGTATGTCAGACCTGTCAGAAGCGCCACGGCCATTGTGGATGTCAGGCCTGGCAGCATTCCGAAAATCAGTCCGGTGAAGACTGAAAGCACCAGAGCCAGAATACCCTGGGGTGTGAGAGCAATTGCGAATGCCTCGCCGATGTATCTTAATGCATCCATAACTCACCTCCTCATGGCATAGGTACTTTGAAAATGATCTGGAAGATCAGGATGATCATGAAGGTAGCCACCGCTGAGATCAGCAGGAGCAACAGGATCTTCTTCCATGATCTCTGCCAGTTGATGAAGATGAGCAGAGCAGACAGTGTGACGAATGTGGCGATCCAGAACGGCATCTTGCCGAGCATGAGGAAGATGTAGATCCAGAAGATCACAAGTCCGACAAGGGCCTTGTGGACATTCTTGTTCTTCACGAACTCTATGCTGAAGTTCTTTATGTCTTTGAGACATTCCTTAAGGGAATGCTCTTTGAGTGTTCTTCTTATGTAAAGGGCCGAGAAGATGAAAAGGCAGGCGCCTATCATCATCGGCATGAGACCTGCGGAATAATAGAAGACGTCTACAAAGTCTTCCTTCCAGAAAGTGATGCTTTTAATCATCACGTAGATTGAGACTGCAAAGATGACCACACCGGCAATCAGGTCAATGCCGTATCTCGTCTGTGGTCTGGTGGGTTTTCCTTCGTTGCTCATAATTTATTACCAGTTTTCAATAAAAAGAAGGATGGTGCGGGGTTGCCGCACCATCCATTGACAAATCAAACGTTACGGTCTTGTGTAACCGAGATCTGCAGGTGAGCGCTTTGCGACACCGAGATCATAGAGTGTGAATCCGATAGCTGCAGCTGCATCATCCTTGAGCTTGTTGGACTCTGCGATTGTTGCTCCCATGAGGACCATACCCTTCTCGTTTGCGAAGGACTTGACGCTTTCGGTCTGGCAAGCCTGGACAAATGCCTTCTCGAGCTCAGCCTTTGTTGCCTCAGGAACATCTGACGGGAACATGAGTCCGAATGCATCTCCGATCGGCAGGCTCTTTGCCAGCTCCGGGATGAAGTTCTTGATTGACGGGATTGTCTCTGCAACGCCATCAAGCTTGAGGTCATCTGCTGTCAGTGCGCAGAGAGCGACAAGGTCGCCTGATCTGAGCAGGTCGATCATCTCGTTTGAGAGCTGGGATGTGAAGTCAACCTCTCCTGCAAGCAGAGCCTTGATTGCATCTGCACCACCGGCATACGGGGTGTTCAGGCCCTTGCCCATGACTGCATCTGTGGCTGAGAGAACCATGACTGCGTTGTATCCGGATGATCCGATACCTGCGACAGAGTTCTTGATTGTATTTGCAGGATTGTTCTTAAGAGCCTCATACAGGTCGTTGAATGTCTTGTACGGGCTGTCCTTCCTGACTGCAATGACACATGGGACATAATATGCTGCCATGAAGTCCCAGTCTTTCGGTGACCAGTCTGCGGTACCCATTGCATAGTGGGTATGCGGTGTGGCGTTTGCAATCAGGGTGTAGCCATCATGCGGCTTGAGCATACAATCGGTCATTCCGACTGTTCCTGTTGCACCAGGTGTGTTGACGACGCTGATGTTGATGCCCCAGATCTTTGCCATCTCATCTGTGACTCTTCTTCCGACAAGGTCTGATGATCCGCCGGCGCCCCATGGGACAATCAGTGTGATGTCCTTTGACGGGAACTTTGCAGTCTCACCTGCAGCCTGTGCGAAAACTGCTGTCATGACGACGCAGAGCACGAGCAAAACTGTCAGTAGTTTCTTCATTTTCATTCTCCTTTTTTTGGCCGCATAAGCGGCTTAGTTTAATTATTCAAATATGGCGGTGCCGCCATAGAATAATTATACCATTGCTTTTTCGGAAATCACGAGAAAAAGTTTAAAAATATGTCTGTTTATCCGACCCTCTCCCCTTCCTTGTCAAAGAGAGCATGTTTGCCTGTTGGCACATGGACCTGATCAAGGAACTTCAGAGCGTTGTCGTTGTCAGGATAAAAATCAAGCCAGAGGTAATGGCAGTGCTCTCCTTCCCTGACATCCACCCCGTGCATTGACCCCAACGGGATGTACAGGAGCTCATTTCCAGTCATGTGTATGGGCTCATAGTCAATCAGCACGTCCATCTCATTCTCCGGAAATGAGAAAAAGTACTGGTCAAGAAGCGGATGAGCATGGGATGCCACAGAGTCCGGCCCATATGTTTCCACGGAACCGAATGCAAAGCGCGGAATTCTGCGCTGGTCAACGCAGCTTCTGCTGATTGTCTTGTCACTTTTATAGGGATCCCGGTACTGCTTTGAGTTGCGGTAGATCTGAATCAGCGGGAACTGGGTCTTGTACTCAGAGGCAAGTTCGTCATCACCTTCCCATATCTCCCAGCGCATCTCAAGTAAGTGGGCATCTGTGATGGCTTTGATTGTCACGGACTTGCCCGGGTCAGGAATCAGGGAAACCCTCTCATGGAAGATGTACTGGTTCCCGTCAGTGACAAACTCCACCTCCCCCTTGAAGCAAACAAGAATATGATGGAAAGGACCAGGCTCAAGGGTGAGCTCACTTCCTGCCATGATTGCGTGATGATACGGGGTTGCCCCTGGGATGCATCCCGGAAGCAGGACAGTTGTCCTGTTTTCTCTGGCAGCGATATCCAGCTTACACGTCGGCACATCTCTCTTCATGAATACCTCCTCCCAGAAGCATCTCGTAGGTCACACCGTATTTCTCGGCAATGTCTCTGGCATAGGACATTCCCTGCGGCGGGGCGACCTTGACCTTGAAGGATCTCTCCCCTCCGTCTGACAGCACAACAAGAGATGCGGCCTTGAAAAGTGCACCCTCCTTTTTACTCTCACCGTTAATGTCATCAATGTCTGAGGCAAGCTTGTGCATGTGGGTGTTGTATATACACCTGGTGCCCTTCTTCAGGATTGCTTTCACAGCATCACGCGCTATGAAGAACCCCTCCTCAAATGATGTGGTGGAGAATGTCTCGTTCAGAAGCAAAAGGCTGTCTGCCGTGCACTGGCTGAATATCTCTCTGAAACGATTGCATTCCTCTCCGAGTCTTCCGTAGTCCAGTGTCTTGTCCTCATCCGCAGGATAATGGGTGAAGATGCAGTCGGCAGGAATAAAAGAGAACTCCGATGCCGGTACAAAGACCCCTCCCTGCGCAAGGACATACATCAGGCCAGTGGCCTGTGTGATAGTGGTCTTGCCTCCACGGTTGGCTCCGGTGAGGATGTACAGGTTCTGACTGTCATCGAAATCAAGATCGTTGACTACAATCGAACCGCCGTCTTGAACAAAATCAGCCAGTTTGAGGTTGTAGAACCCCTTTGCTCTCATCCTGAAACCTTCAGAGCTTCCGTTATCCAGAACTGTGGCCTTACAGAATGAAAGACCGGCATCGACATGGCGTTTTATGTACTCTGCCCAGCGGACATAGTAGATGAACTCCGGAATCAGGGCAGTGATGTTCATGATCGAGAGACCGACGTACTTACCCAGCACTTCCTTGAGCTTACGCACCGTCTGTGAGAGCATGTGGTCCGTGATCCTGTCCATG
>JAFZUN010000076.1 GCA_017618315.1 Spirochaetales bacterium | reverse complement strand
TGCTCCTGTGCCGTATGCCAGGTTATGCTGAATATATCCCGGTGCCAGAAGTTCTTTCGCTTTCTCAGTATCGCCTGTTGCGAATGTGCCGATGAGTGCCAGTGCCTTTTCCTTGTTCGTCATGATAATATCCTCCTGAAATGACTTGATCTGCCTGATGTAATCATCATGGTTTCATCTCACGATGGCAACATAGCACACTGTTGTTGTAATGTCAATGGTTACATCAGTTTTTTTACTTTATTTCTCAACCATCAGTCTTTCTCCGAAAACGCAGTTTCCTGAAACATTCGGAAGCCTCTCTTTTGTTACTTATTGGAATCAGAGCTTAAGGACATATATAACGATGTGACTAAATACAAGGGAATGGGTGTCTCTCCACAGCTCATTCTTTCTAGATCACATTCTGTCGAACCACAAAAAAACGTGCTCTCAAAATACTGACGTTTTCTTCTTTTTGACTTCACAATACGATTGTTTCTCTTTTTTGACTTCACAGTGTAATGCTTCAACACACATTGACCGTTCCACGTCCATTTGCTTCCGAAAATGGTTTTTTACCGAGAAAAGCAACCTCCCCTCATTTTGCTCTACACACTGCCAAAAAGAGAATAAGCTAACTGTTCACACACAACGAAATAATAAGGCAAGTTGCTTACCGTCTAGACATCAACACTACTGTCTCGACATGTGGCGTGTTGGCGTAAAAGTCATAAATCCTCAGGCTCTGGGCCTTGTATCCCAGTTCCTCCAGACGTTTCACGTCCCTGTGCATTGTGGGTGCATAACAGGAAACATAGACAATGCGTTTGGGGTTCCACGAGGCGATCATGTCGGGGACCTTTTTGTCCAGTCCTACTCTTGGCGGATCGACAATCACGGTGTCCACTTTGGAGACCTTGGGGTTCCACTTCTCCACCGGAGAGGTAAAGAAGTTTGTATTCTTCAGATGCATGTGCGCAAGTGATAGGCATGCCTTATTGATCTCCACGGCGGTGACGTCGAACTTATCCTCAAGGAAGGCACTGAAAGTGCCAACACCGCTGTAGAGGTCCATCACCGCAGGACCTTCGGCAAGCGAGACCACATAATCAATCATCTTAGGCAGGAGAATCAGGTTCGACTGGAAGAAAACCTTGTTGCTTACAGGTAGTCGCCTGTCACCTACTGTTATCCAGCCTGTCTTGTCATCATACAACACCCCGTCATCGGTTGTAATGCATGAGAGCTCCTGATTCTTAAGTTCCCATGCATTGAGTCTTGGCGGGTTTGCAATAAGGTTGTTCAGATCCGGGTCAACCACAGGGCAATGCGTTATCTCAACATTCTTGTTGGAGTTCTCCGCGCAGAAGCCAAGACTTGCCTTCCCGTTTTTGATCTTATACTGGAACCTTGCACGGCTACGGTATCCGAACTCCGGTCCTGTGACAGGTTCCTCAAAACGGATATCGGGCATGTCTGAGAAAAGCTCCCGTACCAGAGCATCCTTGGCTCTGATCTGCTCCTCATAATCAAGCTCAATCCAGGAACATCCCCCGCACTCTCTACTGAATGGACACGGGGACTTGCGGCGGAAAGGACTGGGCACTGCAACAGAAAGAGTATCTGCAACACAGTAGTCCTTTTTTTCTTCAACTATAGAGATTTCACCTTCTTCATTCGGAAACAGGCCATTGATAAATACCACCCGCCCGTCATCAAGGCGGCCTACACTACGGCCGCCCTGAGCGAACTTCTCAGCCCTTACGTACATTCAGCACTTGGCAGCCAGCTCTTCAAGCTGCTTGGCGTATGAGGCGATTATATCCATTCCCTCCTGCCAGAAAGCAGGATCGGTGATGTCAATGCCTGCGGTCTTTGCAACATCCTCGGCAGGAAGCTGTCCCGTAAGAGAGAGAAGCTCATTGTACTTCTCGTAGAACGGCCTGTCGCTCTTCTCCTTGAGTGAGCGGTTGTAGAGTCCTAGTCCGAACAGCTGACCGAACGCATACGGATAATTGTAGAAGCTGAAACCTGTGCTGTAGTAGTGGCCCTTGACCGCCCACATGTACGGATGCAGCAGGTTCTCGTCCAGACCGTCGCCGTAGGTCTTCTTCTGGCAGTCAATCATGATGTCACACATCTCATCAGGCATGAGCTCACCGTCGCGGCGCTGCTCAAAGACCTCGCGCTCAAAATAGAAGCGGCAGAGGATGTCCACACAGACCTGACATGCGCTTTGGACAAACTGCTCGATGATTGCGATCTTCTGGTCATCCGTGGCCTGCTCGACCGCACCCTTGAAGACTATGAACTCGCTGAAAATGGAGGCTGTCTCCGCAAGTGTCATTGGGTAGCCTCTGAGCATTGCGGGCTTGACGCTGACCACATGGTCATGCCATGCATGTCCCAGCTCATGGGCAAAAGTGGACACACCGTCATAAGTTCCGTCAAAGTTGGCGAACACCCTGCTCTCCTTGATCTTGGGCATGTAGATGTCATAGGCACCGCCTGTCTTTCCTGTACGCGGGAACGGATCAATCCAGTTCTTGTCAAAGGCATTGGCGGCGAACTGGCCCATGGCAGGATTGAAGGCTCCATACTGCTTCACGACAATCTCTCTTGCCTGCTCGTAGGTGTAATTCATGGAGGCTTTTCCCACAGGGGCAAAGATGTCAAAGAAAGCGCACTTCTCAAGACCCAGCAGCTTTGCCTTGGTCTTCAGATACCTGCGGAACATGGGCAGGTTCTTCTCAAGGGTCCCGATAAGCGCATCAAGGGTCTTGCGTGAGATTCTGGCTCCTGCGATTGACCTGTCAATGGGGCTTTCCCAGTTGCGTCTCTTCTCAAGTGAGATGCTTGTGCCCTTGATTGAGTTCAGAGCATAGCAGAAAGCAATCTCATGCTCCTTCCAGACCTTGAGCTCGGCCTCGTAGGCCTTACGTCTTGTCTCCCTGTCTGCATTTGTGGCAAGTGCACGCAGCTGGATGACTGTAAGCTTCTTGCCGTCAAGCTCGGCACATGCTGAGGAGGATATTGTCTCCTGAAGACGGCCGAATGCATCGGAGCCGCTTCTCATGAGGTCTGCCGCAAGCTCCTCAAGCTCCTTCGGCATCTGGTGTCTGGCTTCCTCTGCAATCTCGTCAAAGATAAACCTGTAGTCGGGATTTTCCTTACAGAAGGCATCGATCTGTGCCTTGTGCTCGGCCACATATGTGTTGAACAATGTCTCGCACACAGCTGTGTCCATTGAGAGCTCCTCAACCTTGTTCAGCGCGTTGACCGCGGCCTTGTCGGTCGTGTTCACTGACACGTTGCAGTATGCGTAGGAGCCAAGTGTCTCCTCTATGTCCTCTATCTCATTCTCCATCTCTACCAGCTCGGAGACCTCCACGTTTCCGGACTCGAGCTTTGCCCTGAACTGTGCCAGAAGCTGCTTGAGCTTTGCCAGGTCGTCGTTGAATTCCTTTGAGTCAACAGCCGGATAAATCGGGCTGAGATTCCATCTCTTCTCTTCCATATTTCCTCCAATCTCAGATGTCCAAATCATATTCCTCGATCTTTGTGATCAGTGTTCTTCGTGTGATTCCAAGTTCATTTGCCGCTTTGGTGCGGTTGCCTTCCCAACGCCTGAGAGCCCTCTCAATGGACTGCTTCTCAATCTCCTTCAGTGACATGCCCTCGGTGCTGACATTCTCCTCAGCAGCTTTCTTGACGTGCCCGAGCACATCGCCACGGAGCTCAATGTTGTCCTCGGAGATCAGGTCCCCGTCAGAGAAGATGGCCGCTCTCTCAAGGATGTTCTCAAGCTCCCTGATGTTGCCGTAGAAGTCGTAGTTTTTCAGCTTCTCCATGGCATCGGGTGTGAGACCAGAAAAATGCCTTCCCATGTTGATGTTGAGCTTTTTTATTATCCATGCACACAGAAGTGGGATATCGTCCTTGCGTTCGCGGAGTGGTGGAATGTGTATGCGCACCACGTTCAGGCGGAAGAACAGGTCCTCCCTGAACTTGCCTTCACGCACCAGTGACTCCAGGTCCTTATTGGTGGCGCAGACTATCCTGGCATTAATGGGAATGGGCTCTGTTCCTCCAAGACGGGTGATGCTTCTCTCCTGAAGCACACGCAGGATCTTGACTTGAAGAGCATAGGGCATGTCACCTATCTCATCCAAAAAGAGGGTTCCGCCGTTGGCAAGCTCGAACATACCGATCTTGCGGCCTGTCGCGCCTGTGAAGGCCCCTTTCTCATACCCGAAGAGCTCACTCTCCAGCAGGTTCTCTGGAACTCCTCCGATATTGATTGCCACAAACGGTCCGGATGAGACAGTACTCTGCTCGTGGATGCTCCTGGCCACGACCTCTTTTCCTGTTCCGCTCTCACCGGTGATCAGCACACTTGAGTTTGTGGTTGCTATCCTGCTGATTGTGTCCTTGATCTTACGGATCTGGACACTCTCACCTATGAACGCACGTTCCTGCGGAAGCCTCTCCTCCATCTCCTGAAGGGTTCTGAAGTTCTGAGCCTCAACAAGATTCTTGAGCTTGATTATCACCTCTTCCGGGGCAAATGGCTTGACTATGAAATCCTGCACCCCGTGCTTCATGGCGTTGACCGCATCCGATATCTCGCCATGGGCGCTCATCATGATGATGGGCATGCGGAAACCTTCGTCACGAACCCACCTGACAAACTCAGCGCCGTCCATCCCGGGCATCTTGAGGTCCACCAGAATCCCGTCGAAGGGCTGCTCCCTGAGAATACGCTGGGCCGAGTAAGCATTCTCGGCTCCGATTCCCTCAATTCCCTCGATCTTCATGTATCTGCACATCAGGGCCCTGATGTTGGTCTCATCATCGACTATCAGAATTCTCATATTCCCACCTTAAATCAAATGCTCGGAAGATTGACCTCGGCAACCGTTCCGCCACCCTCACGCTCATACAGCTTCAGGCTTCCGCCCTGTGCTTCAACAAACTGTTTTGATATTGCCAGCCCAATTCCGCTTCCGTGTATCTTTGTCGTGAAGAACGGATCAAACAGTTTTTCTCTGGTTTCCTTGGGAAGTCCGTCTCCCCTGTCCAGGATCTTGACCGTAACCAACTTGTGCCGATGCCTAATCTCAACCCGAACCTCCGGATCCCTGCCCTCGCAACTCTCCGTGGCGTTCTTGATCAGGTTCTCGAACACTGAACGTGCCCTGTCTGTGTCAAACCTCACGTTGATTAAGTCGGAATCCGCATCGACCGGAATTCCGCCTTTGAAAAGCCGAGCGATGTCCTTGATGAAACCGACAAGCTCAATCTTCTCGGGATTTCCGGAAGGATTCTTCAAGAACTCGCTCACACGGTTTGTGAGGTTTGTGAGCCTTGTTATCTCATGGTCAATCACATCCAGATCCGGCTGGAACTCCTCGGGAAGAAGCTTACGCATAAGCGCGCTCTGTATGGTCATTGCGCTGAGCGGATTCTTTATCTCATGGGTCAGTGTCCTTGCAGCGGCACCGAGCTTAGCCAGGCTCTCGTTCTTCTGCAGCTGGATCCTGTATTTGCGGTTGTTGTTGTAGATGCTCAGGATCATAAGCAAAATCAAGCTCATCATGGACATTCCGATTATCGTCAGGAGTCTTGCGCGCCTGATGCTGTTGAAGTAATCCGTGCCATCAAAGCGGACGTAGATGATATCAGGAACATCCGGGAAAGGAGATGCCTGCTGGCTCTGGGTCTGATTCTGGTTCGTGTTAGGGGCAAAGGCCCCCATCTCAAGCACGACGTTGAGCCTTGAGAGCCTGAAATACTCGATCTCATCGCTGTCCTCATCCAGAATGTAGATTCCAAGCGTGGAGTCCTGTCCGGTTTTCCTTCCCTGAGCAAGCTTCGACAGAGGCAGCGTCACGGGGACGTCGCCAAGGCGCTGGAAGGCCTGCCCGCTGGAAGAGTATATTCCTATTCCCGAAACACCCTCGTCCGACATGACGGAAAGAGCCTTTGAGGTGCTGTCGCTCAAGGCCATGTAGATGGAGTTGAATGATTTCTCGGAGTCGAACTTCATCTGAAGCATGTACTTCTCCGTGATGCCGTCATAGATGAGATAGATGAAGATCATTGACACAATGAAGCCCAAGGCAAGTCCGATATAGACTATCGGGCGCTCCTTGCCCTCGATGAATTTCCATCTGCGCTTTATTGTATTCTGAGCTTCTTCGAAGACCTTGGGCTTTCTCATGCGGCATATTATACCTTAATAACTTGAACAAAACAATTTCTTACACTAATCTATTGCCGACATGATTAAGAAGACAATTGAAGACCAGAATCTCCTCCGTCACCTGGACGAGATTCCTGAGGATGGCAGGCAAGTCGTATTGCTCGCTGATGGCCAGATCCGCCTGACAGGCTTGGGCGGAACCACAATGGTGAATCAGATGAGGGCTAATTTCAACCTCGGTATGCTCGAGACATACATACTGGGACAGGCTTATATCGCAGCGGGCCTAATGGCCTCATCTGTGAAGGGCAATGACCGCATACAGCTTAATGTCGAGTGCGGAGGCCCCATCGGTGGAATATATGTCGAATCATGGGCATGCGGAGCCGTCAGAGGCTTCATCAAGAACAATCCAATTTCAGTTGAAAGACCTCTAGAAAGCAAGGATCTCTCCCTGCTCTACGGTCCCGGGTTCATCAGTGTGACCAAGCTTCTTGAGGGAAGCCGCACACCGTTCACCGGGCAGACCATGATGCAGTACGGAGACCTTGCCAGGGATCTTGCGCTCTACTACAACGAAAGCGAGCAGACCCCGACCATGTTCAGCCTTGGTGTCAATTTCGACAAGCAAGGCCGTGTGAACGGAGCAGGAGGACTGTTCCTGCAGGCGCTTCCCGGTTGCAGCGACGATGTGCTTGACAAGCTTCAGGAGAAAAGCACAAAGCTGCCGTCACTTGCAAAAGCGCTGGCGGGCGGAATCTCTGTCCTGGATTACATCACTGCCAATTTCGCTGATTTCGGAATCCAGGATCTGGGTCCAGAGCCGCTGGGATTCTCATGCCCGTGCACCAGGGACCATTTCAGAACGTTCCTCTCACAGCTTCCGCAGGATGAGAAGGAAGGAATAATCAATGACGGCAAGTTCCCGCTTGAACTTGAGTGCCTTAACTGCGGCACCAAATACAGCTTCACCGAGGCAGAGATCAAGGCCCTTTTCGGCCACAAAGACAAGGAGTAAGACATGATTTTCTTCGCATCCGCATCAGCAAACCAGAATGACCTTGTAGAAAGAGAAGTCAGGGAAGCCGGAGCAACCGAGATACATACCAGCTCAGGCGGAGTCGAATTCTCCGCTGACCTTGAGACCGCATACCGCTTCTGCATGTGGACAAGATGCGCCACCAGGCTCCTTGTGCTTGTCCACAGGTATGACAAACTGGAGTCCACGGATGATCTTTTCGAGTACTCCATGAAACTCCCCTGGGAGAACTGGCTTGATCCGGAGAAGACATTCGCCATAACAGAGACAGTCACTGACTGCCGCTGGATCCGCAACAGCCACTTCGCATCCCTGAGACTCAAGGATGCAATTGTGGAGAGAATCCGCAACAACTACAACGGCCAGAGACCTGATGTCAATAGGGATGATCCGGACATTGTCTTCCACCTTCATGTGAACAGGAACCTTGTCAGCTGGTATGTCGATTTCGGCGGGCGCGATCTTTCCCACCGCGGTTACCGCAAGGCTCAGACACAGGCGGTTCTGGGTGAGTTCATGGCAGCCACACTGCTGTACAGAAGCGACTGGTACAGGAACCTCAGGAACTTCATGGAAAGTGATCCCGCAGATTCTGATAGACCGCAGGCTCCGACCCTCCTTGATCCGTTCTGCGGAAGCGGAACAATCTGCATTGAGGCTGCCCTCATGGCAACAAACACCGCACCGGGACTTCTCAAGACAGAGAGCTTCGCATTCCTCAGACTGCCGATTCACAACGATGACCTCTGGCAGAGAATAGTGGACGAAGCAGCTGCAAAGAGAGTAAAAAACAGCTGCACAATCATCGGTTGGGACATCGATAAGTATGCCATAGAGATCTCAATGAAGAACGCCAAGGCTGCAGGAGTTCAGGATCTTGTCTCATTTGAGATCAAGGACTTCACAAAAACAGAAGAAAGTGATGTGCCTGCAGAAAAAGGCTTCATTGTCACTGACCCGCCATATGGTGTGCGTCTTGACAGCGGGTCTGCCGCAATCAGAAGACTCTACACATCCATCGGAAGCATAATCTACAACGTGTTCTGCGGATGGTCCGTGTGTATCCTCTGTGGCAACAGTGAGCTTCTGAGCTTTATTGACATGAAGCCCAACCGCACCAACGCCCTGATGAACGGCGGAATAGAGTGTCAGGCAGCCCACTACTATGTGTTCAGCAAAGAGGAGCGCGAGCAGATGATTGAGCGTGCAAAGGCCCGCAGGGCCGAGCGCCTTGCAACCCCGCTCTCATCTGGAGCACAGATGGCCGCAAACAGGCTAAAGAAGAACATGGCCTCAATCGGCAAAGAGATGGAGAAACAGGGTGTTACATGCTACCGTCTCTACGATGCCGACATGCCGGAGTACAGTGCCGCAATAGACATCTATGAAGGCAAATGGATCAGCCTTCAGGAATATGCCGCTCCTGCGTCAATTGACCCAGAGGATGCCGCCAGAAGACTTGATGAGCTGATTCTTGCAACAGAGCGGACCACGGGGATTGACCTTGACAACATCTTTGTTAAGAAACGCGAGATACAGAAAGGAGCAAACCAGTACGGCAGAAAGAGCAAGAGCTCGAATTTCTTCGTGGTCAATGAGAACGGCCACAAGTTCCTTGTGAACTTCAGCGACTATCTGGACACAGGTCTTTTCCTGGACCACAGGCCGGTCAGAAAACTCATTGAGACCATGAGCAAGGACAAGAGATTCCTGAATCTGTTCTGCTACACGGCAAGCGCCACAGTTCATGCAGCGGCAGGCGGAGCATTGTCCACTGTCAGCGTTGATGCCAGCGCCAACTACCTTGACTGGG
>JAFZUN010000075.1 GCA_017618315.1 Spirochaetales bacterium | reverse complement strand
GCCTTGATGACATCCTCGGCAAGCTTGCCGGCCAGAGTCTCATAGTGGTCGAAGGCAAGCTCGAACGATCCGGTACCAGATGTCATGGACTTGAGATCGATGGCGTAGTTGAGAAGCTCTGCCTGCGGGACCTCTGCATTGACCTGGACCATGTTACCACCCAGATCCTCCTGTCCCAGAACTCTACCGCGCTTGGATGAGAGGTCTGAGAGGATGTCTCCGAGATACTGGTTGTCAACGTAGACTGAAAGCTTTGCATAAGGCTCGAGGAGGACAGGACCTGCTTTCTCGATTGCAAGCTTCATTGCGCCTTTTGCGGCAAGTCTGAATGCCATTTCTGAGGAATCAACCGGGTGCTCCTTACCATCAACGAGTGTAACTCCGATGTCGACCATCGGGTAACCTGCGAGGAATCCTTCCTCCATCTGGTCATGAAGTCCTTTCTCGATTCCGGGAACATAACCCTTGGAGACTGAACCTCCCTTGACGACGTTCTCGAATGTGTAGTACTGGCCTCTCTCGGTAGGTGCGATCTCAATGAGGACCTTACCATACTGTCCGTGTCCGCCTGACTGCTTTTTGTGTGCATACTCGACGATTCCGCTCTTCTTGGTGATGGTCTCACGATATGCGACACGCGGGAGCTTGGTGATGATCTGGATCTTCTGCTTGTCCTTGATCTTGTCAAGGATCATGCCGATATGAAGCTCTCCCATTCCTGAGACTGTTGTCTGCTTTGTCTCTTCGTTGTAGCCGACCTGGAATGTCAGATCCTCTTCAGTGATTCTGTGGAGGGCATCGTTCATCTTGTCCTCTGACTTCTTGTCAGCTGCGGAGATGGCCAGTGAGTAAATCGGGTTGGGCAGTCTCAGAGGCTTGAATGTGAACTTCTGATCCGGTCCTGCAACCAGTGTGCAGTTTGTGGCTGCGACGTTGCTCTTTGCGATGATTCCGATGTCACCGGGAACAAGGGAATCGGTCTCGACAAGCTTCTTTCCTACTGCGTGGTAGACCTTGCCCGGCTTCTCCTTCTTTCCGATTGCAGGGTTGAAGAGGTCGGTCTCTCCTGTGATTGTGCCGTTGATGACCTTCAGGTATGAGAGCTTTCCGGAGAACTGGTCGATTGCTGTCTTGAAACAGAATGCAGCTGTGGGACCTGCACCGATGGCAAGCTCCTCGACTGAGCCGTCTTCCTTGACGATCTCGTCCTTTGCTCCCTCCGGGGACGGTGCGATGTCGGCGATGAAGTCAAGAAGGTTTGTGATTCCGCTGTTGTTGACTGTGCTTCCGCAGAAAACAGGAACCAGGACGTTGTTCTTCAGACCTTCCTTGAGACCCTCGTGGATCTCCTCAGGCTCAAGAGTCATCTCCTCAAGATACTTCTCCATGAGCTCCTCGGTACCTTCGGCTGCGGCCTCGATCAGGCTCTCGCGATACTGCTCGACCTCATCGTTGTACTCTGCGGGGATTGCACCTTCTTTCTCTTTCTGTCCTGCCTGGAAGAAATATGCCTTGTTCTCAATCAGGTTGATGACACCCTTGAATCCTGTGCCTTCGCCCATGGGGATTGTGACTGGAACAAATGTTGTCTTGAACTCTTCCTTGAGGTGGCTGAATGTTGCACCGTAGTCAACTCTCTCGCGCTCCATCTTGTTGAGGAAGACCATTCTGGGCTTCTGTCTCTGGTTGAGGTTTCTCCAGAGCTTGATTGTCTCGATCTGTGCTCCGTCACGGGCATCCACGACCATGAGAGCTGACTCACATGTCCTGAAACCGCAAGTGACCTCTCCGACGAAGTCGGCGGTACCCGGAGTGTCGATGAAGTTGAGGGATTTGCCCTGCCATGAGACGTTTGCGAGTGCTGCGTGGATTGAGATCTTGCGTGAGACCTCTTCCTCTGTGTAGTCACTTGTTGTCTTACCTGACTCAACTGTTTCAGGTCTTGAGATCACATTGCTGTAGTAAAGGAACTGCTCGAAAAGAGAAGTCTTTCCGGTTCCGTTGTGACCAGCGATTGCGACGTTTCTGATGTCTTTCGTTGAAAGAGCCATAATTCCCTCCTAGAACATTGGCAATATTTGCAAAACATTTGTTTTAAATGATTGAAAGGCCATCCCGAAGGACAACCTTTCATACTATATAAGATTCTTAAAAAAAATAGAAGTACATGACGCAGGTATATGCAACTATGATTTTTGGACATCTAAGGCAATTGAGGGATTAGAGCTGTTTGCGCAGTTAGTGCTGTTTGCGCTATTAGAGCCAAACGTTGCCAGTCAGATCACTTGCCTGTCTTTGGTGCGTAGTGGCTGAACTCCATGGAGAATGTGCCGCGTCCCTGGGTTGAGGAGCGCAGTGCGGTGGAGTAACCGAAGAGCTGGGCAAGGGGAGCTTCAGCGTTGATGTGGTCGGCAGCGGTCTTGCTCTCCATGCTTGAGACAATGCCACCTCTCTGAGTCAGGCTGGAAATCGTGTCTCCAACATACTGTGAGGGGACAATCAGGGTCACGTTCATGATAGGCTCCATCAACACGGGTCCTGCCTCCTGGGCAGCTGCGTCAAAGCACATGGCTGCGCATGCCTCATATGCGAACTCTGTGGCTGTGAGCTCATTGTATTTGACATCGGTGAGCTCAACCTTCATGTCGCATACCTCATAACCGAACTTGATTCCGCTCTTGAAGGAGTTCTCCACTCCACGCTGGATGGCATCGAACATCTCAGGCGGCATGACCTTGGACGAGACGAGGCTCTCATAGCTGGTTCCGCTCTTGGGCGGTTGCGGTGTGAGTCTGAGAGTGACCGTTGCGCTATTTTCCTTGCCTGCAAGGACTTTGCTGAAAGTGTAGCTCTTTTCGACTGTGCTTGTGATGCTCTCACGGTAGGTGACCTGAGGCTTTCCGATGTGGCAATCGACCTTGAACTCCTTGGTGATTCTGGTGACAAGCACATCAAGATGAAGCTCTCCCATTCCGCTAATGACAAGCTGGCCGGTTTCCTCATTGTCCTTGTATGTGAACGTCGGATCCTCCATGGAGAGTATCTCAAGCGTCTTCTTCAGCTTGGCGCTCTCGGTGGCGTTGGCAGGCTCAATGGCAATTGAGATGACAGGAACAGGGAAGCTCATCTTCTCAAGAAGGATCTGAGCTCCTTCTGAGCCGATTGTGTCTCCGGTCTGGGCAAGCTTGAAACCGACAATTACTCCAATGTCACCTGCCTGGAGCTCCTG